>CACZPX010000106.1 GCA_902783095.1 uncultured Lachnospiraceae bacterium | reverse complement strand
TTCACGGGCGGCCGGGTTCATGACGTCGCTTGCGCCGACCACCAGGACGGCGTCGCAGTTCTTGAAATCGTCGTTGATGGCGTCCAGTTCGCACAGCTGGTCGTAGTCCACGTCCACCTCAGCCAAAAGCACGTTCATGTGGCCGGGCATGCGGCCTGCCACGGGATGGATGGCGTAGCGCACGCGGGCGCCCTGCGATTCGGCCAGATCCGCCAGTTCCTTCACCTTGTTCTGGGCCTGGGAGAGCGCCATGCCGTAGCCGGGCACGATGATCAGGTCCTTAACGCCGGTCAGGGTGGGAACGCTCGCTTCGGCAGCGGGAGCGGCGGCCTCCGCCTTCGTTTCCTCTTTGGCGGTCAGCTCGCCCGCAAGGATATCCAGAGAATCCTTGGCGTCGCCCAGCAGGATGCGGATGCCTTCTTTGCGGTCATAGATGGGGTTGTGCACACCGGCATAGCCGGGCTCCAGGTTGTAGTTGCAGACGAACACCATGGGGGCCTGGTCCACGTTTAGGATGGGCATGCCGTAGATGGGGGTGCCCTCCGCTTCGCGGGCGGCCGGGTTCATGACGTCGCTTGCGCCGACCACCAGGACGGCGTCGCAGTTTTTAAAGTCGTCGTTGATGGCGTCCAGTTCAAACAGCTGGTCGTAGTCCACGTCCACTTCGGCCAGAAGCACGTTCATGTGGCCGGGCATGCGGCCCGCAACGGGATGGATGGCGTAGCGCACGCGGGCGCCCATGGCTTCCATCTTGTCGGCCAGGGACTTGACCTTGCCCTGGGCCTGGGAGAGCGCCATGCCGTAGCCGGGCACGATGATCAGGTCCTTTACGCCCTTCAGGGTGGGGACGGGAGTGTCTTTTGTCTCTGCTTCCGGTTCGGCCGCGGGGTGTTCGGCCGCCTTGTCCGCAGCGGGTGCGGTCTCAGCAGCAGGCGCAGCAGCGGGAGCGGGGGCTGCGGGCGCGGGCTTTGCCACGCTCTTGCCCAGCAGAATGCCGGAGAGCCTGCGGTTCATGGCCCGGCACATGATCTGGGTCAGCAGCACGCCGGAGGAACCCACGATGCCGCCGATGGCGACCAGCAGGATGTTCTGGATGGCCATACCGGCGATGGCGCCGGCGACGCCACTCAGCGAGTTCAGGAGCGAGATGGTGATGGGCATATCCGCACCGCCCACGCGGATGGCAAAGAAGTAGCCGAAGGCGAGGGTGGTGAGGGCGATGATCACAAAGGCGGGGACGCGCAGGGCGTTAAAGCAGCCCAGGACGATGCCGGCGAGCGCCGCGATCAGAAGGGACGTGCAGATCGCGGAGTGCCCCGGAAGCACCTTGGGGCGGCCGTTCATCTTGCCGGCCAGCTTCAGCGCGGCGACCAGACTGCCCATGAAGGTGATGCAGCCGACCGCGACGGCCAGACCGGAGGTGGCGAGCGTGAACACGTTGTCCGAGCCCTTCAGCAGCTCAAAGGAGCCCACCATGGCGCTGGCCAGGCCGCCGATGCCGTTCAGCAGGCCTACCGTCTGCGGCATCTGGACCATCTTTACTTTAAAGGCCCAGACAAGGCCCACGGCAAGACCGGCGGCAAGGCCGATCCAGACCGCGGGTTTGCCCGCGCCGGAAGATTCGACAATGATATAGACGATGGCGGCAACCATGGCGCCCATGGCCACAAAGTTGCCGGCGGCGGCGCTGCGGACCTTGCTCTGCATGGAGAGTCCGACCAGCACCAGGACAGACAGAACGGCGTAGATCACATAGGACCAGTTCATGCTTCGTCACCCCCCTCGTGTTTTCTCTTTTTGAACATGTTGAGCATCTTGGCGGTGACCGCAAAGCCGCCCGCCACGTTGATCATCGCCAGGGCAACGGCGGCGCAGGCAAGGATCTTGATGACCGCGTTGTCAGCGCTGGCGGCGACGATCAGCGCGCCCAAAACCGTCACGCCGGAGAGCGCGTTCATGCCCGACATCAGCGGGGTATGCAGCAGGCTCGGCACCTTCTTGATGATGATATAGCCCAGAATGGTCGCGGCGATGAATACGCCGATCAGGATAAGTTCCATAACAGCTCCTCTCTGAGAAAGATTCCGAAAAAAGCGCCCGGCGTGTATGCCGTGGCTGACATGCCGGACGCTTGAAAACGATTGTATTGAGACCGCTGGTTTACAGCAGGCCCATGGCCTCCAGCGCACCCTTGTGCACCAGTTTGCCGTCGCGGCAGACCAGGATGGAGGCGTCGATCGGATCGTTCATATCCAGCTCGACGGTGTCGCCCTTGATCAG
>CACZPX010000105.1 GCA_902783095.1 uncultured Lachnospiraceae bacterium | reverse complement strand
GTGCAGCTTTATCATCTGTCTAAAGTATAGGGATTATGGTGTCCAAAAAATGGCCCTTTGAGAGGTCGGGCGGCATGAAAAACGGAAAAAGGCAAAGAAAAATGCACGACCGGCGTTATACGGAAGGCTGCCGCGCGCATTTCTGCCCGCTGCGCCGCGTCCGCCGTGACGAAACGGTGATATGCCGATCACTCATATCATCATATGAAATATAGCCATTTGCGAAGTGCGCAGCCTGTGTTAGAATGATAAGGAAATCACCAAACGATCGATCAACGGCAAAAGGAGAGCAACCATGCAGTTTATTCCGGAAAAGAAACTGGGTTTCGGCCTGATGCGCCTGCCGCGCACCGACCCGGCGGACGCCGCGGCGGTGGACGTGGAGCAGGTAAAGCAGATGGTGGACCGCTTTATGGCGCAGGGCTTCACCTATTTTGATACGGCCTGGATGTACCAGGGCTTTGCCAGCGAAAAGGTGGCGAAGGCCGCGCTGGTGGACCGCTATCCGCGGGAGAGCTATACGCTTGCGACCAAGCTGCACGCGGGCTTTATCAAGACGAAAGAGGACCGCGACAAGGTCTTTTTTGAACAGCTGAAAAAGACGGGCGTGGAGTACTTTGACTACTACCTGCTGCACGGCATAGAGGCCGGCACCCTGCCCGTGCACGAAAAGCTGGATACCTTCTCCTGGATTTTGGAGAAGAAGGAACAGGGGCTCATCCGGCACGCGGGCTTTTCCTTCCACGATTCCGCGGCGCTGCTGGACCGGATCCTCACGGAGCATCCGGAACTGGAGTTCGTGCAGCTGCAGCTCAACTATCTGGACTGGGAGAGCGCCTGGATCCAGGGCCGCGCCTGCTATGAGACGGCCGCAAAGCACGGCAAGCCGGTGATCGTGATGGAGCCGGTGAAGGGCGGTTCGCTCGCGAACGTGCCCGAGGAGGCGGAAAAACTCTTCAAGGCAAAAGAACCGGACCTTTCCATCCCCAGCTGGGGCATCCGCTTCGCGGCCAGTCTGCCCAACGTGATGACGGTCCTCTCCGGTATGAGCAGCCTGGAACAGATGGAAGACAATATCAGTTATATGAAAGACTTTGTCCCGCTCACCGACGAGGAGATGGAACTGTGCCAAAAGGCGGCGCAGATCATCAACAGCAGGATCGCCGTGCCCTGCACGGGCTGTTCCTACTGCACGGACGGCTGCCCCATGAACATCGCGATCCCGCAGTATTTCTCACTCTACAACGAGGACATGCGCGAAGATCTGCAGCACAAGGGCTGGACGGCGACTGTCAACAATTACAACGCGCTCACCAGGACGTTCGGCAAGCCGGCGGACTGCATCGAATGCGGGCAGTGCGAGAGCATGTGCCCCCAGCATCTGCCCGTGATCCGCTTCTTAAAGGACGTGGCCGCGCACTACACCCGCTGACGCGGGATACAGGGGAAGAAGACACGGGGACGGTCCCCGCGTCTTCATGGTTCTTGGGACTCGGGGACGGTCCTGCCGTCCCACAGAATGCGAAAAGAGCGCCGCGGCACGCACAGGACAGCCGCAAAGCAGCATCATGGAGGAGATACAGATGAGATACAGGACAGTACCGAAGACGGGCGACCGCATCAGCGAGATCGGCATGGGTTCGTCGTTTATGTTCAACGCCGGACAGAAGGCCGGCAGCGCCGCGATACGGCGTGCCTTTGAGGGCGGCATCAACTTTTACGATATGGCGGCAGGCAGCGGAAAGAGTTTTCCGATCTGCGGCGAAGCCTTAAAGGACGTGCGCAGACAGGTGATCTACCAGATCCATTTCGGCGCGGATTATTCCACCGGCGATTACGCGAAATCCTATGACCCCGACGCCATCCGCCGTACGCTGGACTGGCAGCTTGCCACGCTGCATACGGACTACATCGACTATGGTTTTATCCACTGCCTGGATGCGGTAAGCGACTGGGAACGCTACAAAAAGAACGGCGTGCTGGACCTGATCTGGAAGATGCAGGAGGAAGGCACGGTGCGGCACGTCGGCTTTTCCACGCATACGCCGGCTGTGGCGCATCATGTGATGGACGAAGTGCCGCTGGATCTGCTGATGTTTTCCATCAATCCCGCCTTTGATTACGGCCGTGGCCGGCTGGCGCACGGCAGCGCCGACGACCGGCTGGACCTGTACCGGCGCTGCGAACGCGAGCAGGTGGGCATCACGGTGATGAAGGCGTTCTTTGCCGGGCAGCTTTTGTCCGAAAAGACGTCTCCGTTTGGCAGGGCGCTTTCCCAGTACCAGTGCATCCGCTACGCGCTGGATAAGCCCGGCGTGCTGTCGGTCCTTCCCGGAGCCCAGTCCATGGAAGAGGTGGAGCAGCTGCTTGTCTGGGGGGAACTTTCGGATGCGGAGACGGACTATTCCGAACTGGCGGCGTTTGCGCCGCCCGCGCTGGACGGAAAGTGCGCCTACTGCAACCACTGCAAGCCCTGTCCGGCCGGTCTGGACGTGGGTCTGATCAACAAGTATTACGATCTTGCGCTGGCCGGCGACGGCATGGCAAAGGACCACTACCTGAACCTGGAAAAGACGGCGGCGGACTGCGTCGGCTGCGGACACTGCGACGACGTATGTCCGTTCCACGTGCCGCAGAGCTCCAGAATGCAGGAGATCCGGACGTATTTCGGCAGATAACGGAGAAGACGCGGAGACGCGGGGACGGTCCTTCTGTCTTCATTTTGAAGACAGAAGGACCGTCCCCGCGTCTCCGCGTCCCCATGCATTCAGTGCTTTTTGCCGCGTTTTTTGTAGTCCTCTTCGGCGGAAGCCTTCCAGGAAGCGCCGATGGGCATGCTCATGCGGGCGCAAACGACCGCCTCGTTTACGGAATCGTAGTTGGCCTGCATGCCGGCGCCGTCCGCGACAAAGTTGGTGATGTGGTCCCGCTTAAACCCCAGGCTGCTGCCGGCGTCGAACGAGTCGATATTGGCGCCCAGGAACAGAAACTGCCAGTTCTCTTTCGCCTGCTTTTTCTCCACCAGGCTGCGTACCTGCTCTTTGGTAAACCGCCTGCTGGCGTTTTCCATGCCGTCGGTCGTGATAACGAACACGGTGTTTTCCGGCACGTCCTCCGGCCTGATGTAGCGGTGGATGTTCGCGACGTGCTCAATGGTGCTGCCCACCGCGTCCAGAAGGGCGGTGGAGCCGCCGGGCACGTAGTCGCGGCGCGTCATGACAGGGATGTCGGAAAGCGGCAGCCTGTCGTGCAACCGCTCGACGTGGTCGTCAAACAGGACGGTGGTCACAAAACAGGCGCCGGCCTGCGCCTTCTGCTTTTCGATCAGGGCGTTGAAGCCGCCTACGGTGTCGTCTGCAAGATGGAACATGGATCCGCTGCGGTCCAGAATGAATACGAGTTCGGTGACGTTGTTCTTCATAATTATACCTCCTGTACTTACGGCGGCGCGCTGCGCTGCTTTTTTCTTACGCCGTCAGTATAGGAGGTTTTCTTTTGCGGTTGGTCGCCTGCAAAGCGACATTTGAAACCGGCGCGGGGCGCTTACCCCAGCGTCACCTGGTCAAAGGCAAAAAGCGCCTCGTTGATCTCAAAAATGTTGTATTTCCGGTTGCTGATAAAGTACTCGATGATCACGTCGAACACGTTGCTGCGGGAGAGGGCGTAGCCTGCCTTGCGCAGCAGATCCTCGGTCTCCGTCATGTCCAGACGTAGCGCGATGGCAAGCGCGACGGCGGTCTTTTTGCTGGGAGAATAGTGGACGTCCGAGCGGATCTTGGAGAAGAGCTTGCGGTCCAGGTTGGCGCGCTTGTAGCACTCCACGTCCGTGATCCCGGCCTCGTCGATCTTGCGCAGCAGCATCTGCTGAAAGCTCTCGTCCAGGCGGGCGACCCAGTCGTTTAAGCTGTCCTTTTTGGCGGCAGGGGGTACGGCGGCGGGCTTTGCCTGCGCGGCGTGGCAGATCACGGCCCCGTCCGCGGCGGCTTCCTCTGTGAGCAGGGCGTTGGCGTCCTTTTTGCGCCTTCTCTTCTCCAGCCAGGATCCCTTTTTGGACGGCGCGGACGTCTGCGGCTCGGCGGGCATTCCCGAAAGGCCATACGGCAGGGCGTCTGGCTGATTTTCCGGCAGGGCGCCGCTCTGACTGAAAAGCTGCTGCCTACGGGCGCGCTCGTATAAGGAGTCCGTGTGCTCGTCGGCATAGTGGTCGTCAATGAATTCCTGCAGGTCCGGGAACAGGGCGTGCCCCAACAGCGCGGTGTCCCGGCCGAACAGCACCAGGTACACGGTCATGTCCAGCTCTGCGTGCGCCAGCAGAAAGCCGCTCAGCGCGTCCATCGCCACACGCAGCGCCTGCGCCTTGGGATAGCCGTACACGCCGGCGGAGATGAGCGGAAAGGCCACGGACGTGCAGCCGTGCGCCGCGGCAAGCTGCATCGATTCGCGGTAACAGCCGGCAAGCAGCGCCTCTTCGCCATGGGTGCCGCCGTTCCAGACCGGGCCCACGGTGTGGATCACGTATTTTGCGGGCAGATCGTAGCCGCCGGTGATCTTTGCCTGACCGGTTTTGCAGCCGCCCAGCGTGCGGCACTCCTCCAAAAGGCGCGGCCCGGCCGCCCGGTGGATGGCGCCGTCCACCCCGCCGCCGCCCAAAAGGGACGAATTTGCGGCGTTTACGATCGCGTCGACCTTCATTTTCGTGATATCGTTGCGGACCAGCTGTAAAGGCATGGCGTTCCTCCGTTATGCGTTTTCTGTCCGTTCATCATACAATAAAACGGAAGGCGTATGCAAGCCCGCACGGCGTGCCGTACGGCGCTTGGAAACAGACGGAAGAGGCCGCGGCGCGGCGTGGTCTTTCGTTGACGCGGGGGCAGATGTCCGATATAATCAGAATGATAAACCAACGGAGGAACTATGCAAGAGAACCATCACGGCATTGACGGCCGCGGCGCGAGGCAGATCATCCTGCTTGCGGCCATGACGATCCTTTTTGTTCTGACCGGCCTGTCCCTGACGGAGACTGCCATGGCGGCAGACCCCTACGAGGAGTATCAGGAACTGGTCCGGGCCATTGAGGAGCAGGACCCCTACCGGCAGCGGCAGCTCTACCGTATCGACGCCGCGGGCAACAAGATCACCGGCATCTGCAACGCCTGTTCCATCACCACGCTGCTGAACCGGCGCCTGGCCTACGACGGGAAAGACGAGAAGAGCTTTTACATCTATAACGTGTTCGACGCCTGCGGCGTGACCGTAAAACAGGGCCCCCGGACCTGGGACGGTTCCCAGGGGGAGGACACCGGATTTGTATACGACGGCGACACCGGCTTCTGGAGCCGGCTGAAATACACCAATGCGGACGGCACCACCTATCAGGCGGTCCGCATCGCGGCGGAGGACGTTGGCGCGTACGTACGCCAGTACGGCAGCTTTGCCAATTATCTGATCCGCCTGCTGCACGAGCATCCGGAGGGCGTGTGCATCCGCAATCACACGGCCAATCACGTGGCCGTGCTCTACCGCTACGAGATCCGCGGCGGCATGGTGCAGTTCTACGTAAAGGACCCGGTCAAGAAGTACTCCGGCAGGCTGGAGGGTTCCTGGATCTACAACGCCAACGGCGTGCACAGCCTGTACAACGGCCTGGACTGCATCGTCTACCTGGAGGGTTCGAAACCCGCGCCTGCGCCGGACCGCTTTCCCACGCATACCGCGTTGAAAGAGGGCATGAGCGGCGAGGATGTGAAGGAGATGCAGACCATGTTGCTTACGGTGATGGACGTAAAGCTCACCGCGGACGGCTCCTTTGGCGAGGGGACCTTAAAAGCGGTAAAGCGTTTTCAGGAAGATCAGGGGCTTACGGCAGACGGCATGTGCGGGATCGGCACCTGGGACCGGCTGACGGAAGAGTACCGGAAGCGGACCGAGTTCAACCGGGTGCTGTGGGACGCCAACGGCGGCAGCGCCTTTGTCCGGTACCGGTCGGTCGGCTACTGCCACGCGGTGGGCACGCTGCCGGTGGCACAGCGCAAGGGCTTTGTCTTTGACGGCTGGTATACGGCGCCGGTGGGCGGAACGCGCATCGACAGCGATACGCTGATCCGGAAAAAGACCACCTTTTACGCGCACTGGACGGACTCTCCCCTTGTGAAAGGGCAGTAATATCAAACAGGAGGGAAAAGCGATGTACACCGAAGAGGAGATTCGGGCAAAGATTCAGGAGGGACGCAACTTTATGAAAAAGCCGGTCGTCGTAGACGCCGACTACAAGACCGATCAGTATCTGGGCAAGCCCCAGCCGCCGCTCTTTAAGGATCCTATGGGCGGCGAGCAGTTTGATCTGCCTAAGAACTTTGAGGATCTTCACATTGCGCACAGTTTTCTGGAGGTGATCAACAGCCGCGTCTCCAACCGCGTGTACACCGAAGAACCGCTCACGCTCCTGCAGCTTTCCTACCTGCTGTGGTGCGCCCAGGGCGTAAAGGGCCTGCGCGGCAAGAAGTACGCGACCCTGCGCACGGTGCCCTGCGGCGGCGCGCGCCATCAGTTTGAACTGTATCTGGCGGTCCGGAACGTAGAAGGCCTTGAGCCCGGCTATTACCACTATCTGGCGCAGTTCCACAAGCTGGAGCTCATCAAGGCGGACGACGGCGGCATGAAGGACTTTATCAAGGCCTCCAACTCCAACCAGAGCTTTACGGCCAACGCCTCCGTGGTGTTCTACGTCAGCATGGTCGCCTACCGCGCGGAGTGGCGCTACGGCATCTTTGCACACCGCGTGGCCCTGATCGACGCCGGGTACATCAGCGAGAATATCTACCTGGCGGCGACGGCCGCGGACCTGGGCAGCTGCGCGATCGGCGCCATCAACACCGCTCTGTGCAACGAGACCTTTGGCCTGGACGGCGACGAGGAGTACGTGGTGATGTCCCACCCGGTGGGCACGATCCGGCCGGAGGATCATCAGAAGGAACTGGATTTCTACGCGTTCATCAAGGAGTTTGACAAGTAGGATAGTCCCGGGCGCAGTTTTACGGCGGGCTGGTCATGTGTGAAACGGCGAATTAAAGCAAAATGGGGATTGTCAAAACACCTGTCAAAGTAGTATGCTAAATCAAGAAGGTTTATCCCGCACGGCTTAAAGTGCGGGACAATATGCAGGGAAAGGAGCTGTTTATGCAAGGATTCTGGGATTCAATTCTGAACTGGCTGACAACGACAGGCATCCGCATCGTCATCGCGCTGATCATTCTGTGGATCGCGTTCCGCATCATTAATGCGGTGGCGAAAAAGATCGGCAAAAAGCTGGAAGCCAACGGCAAGATGGACAAGACCATTGCGCGGACCTGCGTGAGCGTGGGCCGTGTGCTGGCCAAGATCCTGGTGGTGATGGCCCTGGTGGGCTACCTGGGAATCGATACCAGCGGCGTGGCCGCGCTGATCGCTTCTTTAGGCGTTGCGGTCGGTCTGGCCGTAAACGGTGCGCTGGGCAACGTGGCCGGCGGCGTGCTGCTTCTGGTCACCCGCCCGTTTAAGGTGGATGATTACGTGGAAGTGGCCGGATACGCCGGAACGGTGGAAGCCATCCATCTGTGTGCGACCAAGCTCGTTACGCTGGACAACCGCGTGGTGTACATCCCCAACGGGACCGCGTCCACCAGCAACATCGTGAACTATTCCGAAAAGGACCTGCGCCGTGTGGATCTCACCTTTGCGGTGGCCTACGGCAGCGATTTTGAAAAGGCCAAGCAGATCCTGATGGAGCTGATGACCCGCCACGAAAAGGTACTGCAGGATCCGGCGCCCTTTGTTCGCGTCTGCACGCAGAGCGGCGGCACCGTGGAGCTTGTGACCCGCGCCTGGTGCGCCAACGGGAACTACTGGGACGTTTACTTTGATCTTCTGGAGCAGTCCAAGAGCGC
>CACZPX010000104.1 GCA_902783095.1 uncultured Lachnospiraceae bacterium | reverse complement strand
TGCAGGGCATGCCGGACCCGAACGCGCCGTGGACGGATAAGTCGAGGACCTATCTGCTGATCATCCCGGACGAGCCGCAGACGATGGGGCTGGTCCCCGGGGACAGCGGCGCCGACCCCTATCTGTATGAGGGCACGGTAGAGTATATCCGGTTGGACGACGCGTATGCGGGCTACGCCGGCGAGCACCATATCGTGAGCATCGATCCCTGGAAGACGTACTGGCCCACCGACACCGGCCTGCCGCTCGGCGCGCCGACCACGCGCGACCTGCATATTTTGGACTGACAGCCAGCGAAAAGACGGTCCCACGCGGGCTGTCTTCAATTAAAATTTTTTTTTGAAAAATATTTTAAAACCCTGCAACCTGCTGCAGCTTTGGATCGTTACAGAAGCAGAGGGGAAAAAGATCCGGCGCGAAACGGCACAGCACCGCGCGGACAGCCCCAAAGCATTCCAAGAAAAGGAGAACCAAGATGATCCGTAAATTATTGAAAGCAGCAGTGGTTGTGGCAGTGGCGTCAGCCGTGATCGAGAACGTACCCTTTGAGAGCGTGGGCGGGATCCTGGCCGTGGCGGTCGGGATCGCCTGGTTTGGCTTTTTGATCTTCAAGGTCGTGCCCGCGGTCTGCCGCGGCGCGGTCCGCACGCAGAGCCGCGTGACTTCCGGCATGGAGCAGAGCGTATCCGGCGCCGTAAACGGGCTGATCATGGGCGGCGGCGGCAGCCGCGAGGCGGAGCGCCGGGCGCAGGCGCAGGCCCGCAGGCAGGAAGCCGACCGCCGCGCGAGAGAGCGCTACCGTGCGCAGGGCGAGGCCAGGTATCATGAATACTACGCCAGGAAAAACGCCGGGACCTACGACGGCTACGTCTCCGCAAACCGCGCGCAGGCGGCCAGAAACCGCGCCAAGCGGCTGTAGGAAGCCCGCCCGTAACCGGGAAGACAGGATGAAACAGAAGGATAACGGAAGGAGTCAAAGACATGAAGAGATGGCTGCTTGGATGGATGGCAGGCGTGATGATGCTACTCGCGGCAGGCTGCGGCGCGGCAGAGACGCAGACAGCCGCACCGGAGACCGCGGCGGAGAGCGGGCGGGAGACCCTGCCGCAGACGGACCGGCAGGCCGGGACCGAAGACAGTACCGCTGCGGCCGCCGGCACGACCGCGCAGGAGACGACCGCCGCAGCGCCCGGGACGGAGAGCGGGACGGCCGGTACGCCGGAACAGACGGAGAGCACCGAAGCGCCGGAAACGACGGCGGAAGCGCCTCAGACGCAGGTAGGCGTGATGCCGGCGGCCACGGAAGGGACGGAGGAAACCCCTTCGCAGGGCGCCGTTCCGGACGCCTCTGATATCCGCATTCTGCCGGCGGTGCTGCACGGCGACGATACCGTGGTCGGACAGGTGACCGTCCCCGGCCCGGATGCCGGCGACTATTCCCTGTATCAGCCGGAGATGTTCTACGGCCGGTGGCGGGTGGAGGACAACGCAAAGTATAAGGATCATTCTGTCACCGGGGGCATGCTGAGCGAGACGCTTGTCGGGATCTCGGGAGAGGAGATCCGGCCGGAAGCCCTGCCCTGGTACTTTGGTTTTGGCATCATCAAAGAGGGCCCGTACTACAAGAGCCTTCCGCTGTATCTGGACACGGCGACCACCGGCTACTGCACCTTCGGCAACGGCACCAGCCGTCCGGACAGCCAGGACGTGGTGATGATGGTCTACGACGTGAGCGGAGACACGCTGGCGATCGGCTTTGTGGACGTCCCGCGGGATGAGATCCGGGAAGGCCGTTATGAAGATATCCGCGTGATCCGGGAACTACGCTATACCATTGTGGACTGGACCGGCTGCCGTCTGACCCTGCGTTACGGAGACCGGGAAGTGACCTATATCCCGGACTGCGATCTGAAGCAGACCAACGGCGTCTATGAATTGGGCTGGGACCGCACCGGGTATCTGTCCAAAAACTGCACGCCGCAGGGGAACCCCTACTCGATCGGTAAGGGCGGACAGGCGAACTTCAACAACGGCTATACCTTTGGCCATATCGAAACCGCGTTGACACTGAACGAGGCAGGCGGAGCAAGACTGGAAGTGAGCGACGGCGGAAGACTGACCTGGAACTATACGGGCGGTTATGCGACGGTAAAAGAGGGCCGCGACGGGAAGGCCTACGCCTATGTGGATGAGGACTACGCCTGGTATGACGAGGAAGCGGCCCGGTTTTTCGTTGCGGATCGCATGGTCTGGGACTACGACGCCTTTTATTATTCCCAGAACGCGCTCACGCTTCGCTGCAACGGCAGCAATCTGGTCTATCTGAGCCATGCGGACTGGGACGGCGGCCATCTGGTCTGGGATCCGGATGCGGAGCAGCAGTGGTTTCCGGCCGAGACCGAATCTTTTGACGAGGGCACCTGCATCGTGCTGAACGGGGAAAAGCTGAACGAGGATCTGGGCTATACCGTGAGCGAGCTGATCGGCCTGGGCTTTGCGACGGAAGCGGACGTGACGGCGCCGGTCAGCAGCCGTATCGTGTGCGAGGCCTTCGAGATGACGAAGGACGGCGTTGCATTTTCCGTGCGGGCCGTGAACCCCTACGCGCAGGACGTCCCCTTAAACGACTGCATCGTCTGTTTCTTTGGCTTTGATGATACCACCGGAGCGGTGACGGTGGAGGGCGGTATAAGCTGCGGCACCGCGAAAAAAGAGGACGTGACCGCGCTGTACAGGCATCCCTTCATTGAGGAAGAGGATCACCTGGTCTACCAGACGGCCAATCCGGAGCACGACTACGCCAACGCCTACGGCGCCTTTGTGATCAGCGAGGACGTGCGCACGGCGGACGTGCTGTTTTGCTTTGACGGGGACGGGGTACTGAAGCAGATCGTGTTCCTTGCGCCGTACCTGCTCTACAACACCCTGGCGGACAATCTGGGCGAGGTGGACCTGGCCGCGCTGGATCCGGAAGACCTGGACGAGACCCTGCGGGTCCGCGACGAGATCCTGGCGCAGCTGCAGGAGGCCTTCGCCGGAGAGGGCATCACGGTGGCGATCGACGAGATCACCGGAAAGATCACGCTGGACAACCGGATTCTGTTCGCCTTTAACCGTTACGACCTGACGGACGACGGCAAGGCCTGCATAGACGGCTTTTTAAAGGCCTATGCCGAGGTGCTGCTGTCGGGAGAGCACGCGGACGCCGTTAAAGGCGTGCAGTTTGACGGCCATACGGACACGGTGGGCCGCTACGAGTACAATCTGGAACTGTCGCAGAAACGGGCGGAAACCGTGCTTGCCTACTGCGTAGGGGAAAACAACGCCGGACTGACTGCGGAACAGACGGCAGCTTTCGCGGCAGCGGCCGTAGCGGTGGGCCATTCGTTTGACGAACCGGTACTCGGCGCAGACGGCCGGGTGGACATGGACGCCAGCCGCCGCGTGGAGATCCGGTTTTACCTGAACGTGGGCGGACGCGGCGAATAACCCCCGCGTAAAACCTGGGGGAAGCGTTCTGACACTGGATACGGCTGCCGGACGGAAACGGATGCAATCGCCGGAAGAGTAAGGTATAATAAAAGGCGGAAAAAACGGAGGCGGCCGCAAAGTGCCCGGACAAAGGGGACGAGACGGCCGCACGGGACGGGAACGCAAAATACCGAGCAGGCGGCGGCGCAGCCGACCACCGCCGGATCCGGAAGGAGGCAGCATGGGACGCAGATCGGTCAGGACGGATAAGAACGTTTACCAGGTAAGCCGCGAGGCGGCGGGCTACACGCGGGAGACCGCCAGCGAGAAGATCGGGTTCATGTCGGACGACCGCATAGAAAAGATCGAGACGCGCGGCGCCGTCCCGTATCCGGACGAGGTGCTGGCCATGGCGGCCGCCTACCGGAACATGCACCTGTGCAATCATTTCTGCACACAGGAGTGTCCCATCGGCGAGCGCTACGTGCAGCCGGTGGAGCCCAAGGCCCTGGGGCAGATCACGCTGGAGGTGGTGAACGCCATCAACAGCCTTGAAAAAAAGAAAAACCGCCTGATCGAGATCGCCGTGGACGGGAAGATCAGCGCGGAAGAAGAGGCGGATTTTACGGAGATCCGCACGGAGCTTGCCGCCATCAGCCGTGCGGTGCTGACGCTGCAGCTGTGGCTGGACCAGGAGGAAGCGGACCGCGCATAGCCGCAGCCCGCAAAAAAAGCCGCCCGCCGTGCGGCGGAACAACGGAAAACAAAGCATAAAAAAGACGGGGGCTTCGGCTCCCGTCTTTTGACGCGGCAGAACATCGGCGCGGCGTGCGAAACGCCGCGGAAAAGAGCGTCAGGCCTTCGCTTCCCCGGCGGTCTTTACGTGCACGTCCACCTGCGGGAACGGTATGGAAATACCGGCCGCGGTCAGCTCGTCCAGTATGATCCGGTTGGCCGCGCGGGTGGTGGCGTACATCGTCTCCAGCGGCGAATAGACGAAGATGCGGTGGGAGACCGCCGACTCCGCAAATTCCCCGATGCCCACGTAGCTGCAGCTTGTCACGCCGTTTAGTTCCGCAATCTTTTCCGCGGCGGCGGTCAGCACGGCATCGGACAGTTTGGGGTCCGTCCCGTAGGGCAGCTGCGGCCGCAGGATGATCATGTCGCGGGGGACGGTGATGTCCTCGATGTTCCGGTTGCACACGGACCGGATGCCCGGTTCCGCCAGGCGGCGGATCTTGGTGGTCTTTAAGCTGAAATCCACCACGATGCCCAGGTCGCCGTTTAAAATGACGGGATCGCCCACCTTAAAAAAGCTGTCGGACAGGATGTGGATCCCCATGATCACGTCTTTTAGGATATCCTGCACGGCCAGGGCTACGGTGGCGCTGGCGATGCCGAGCCCGGTGATGGCGGCGGTCACGTTCACCCCGTTCACCTCCAGGACCACCAGCCCGGTGACCAGGATGATGACCGCGCGGAAGATGGTCCATAAAACCGGCGCGAAACTCTTTTTGGAGCCGCGCGCATGCTCGCCGTCCATCCAGCGGCGGCAGAGTTTTTTAAGCAGGAACCAGATGACGACCGCGCCGACGACGATCAGCAGCGAGATGACGATGCGGTTCCAGCGAAGGCTGTGTACAAATTCCAGCATAGATCAGATGAACTTCACCGCGGTCCCGTAGGCCATCACTTCGGCTGCGCCCTGCATCACGGCGGCAGAGGCAAAGCGGACGTTTACCACGGCGTCCGCACCGTAATACTGCGCCTGCGCCACCATGCGGTCCAGCGCGATGCGGCGCGACTCGTCCATCATCTCCGTATAGGACGTGATCTCACCGCCCACCAGGTTGCGGAAGCCTGCGCCGATGTCCTTGCCGATGTGTTTGGACTGCACGCAGCTGCCCTGCACCAGGCCGATCATGTCCAAGTTTTTCCCGGTGATGTAATCTGTGTTGACGACGACCATTGTGTTTTCCTCCTGTTGTCTGATCGTTCTTGGCTGCTGTTGCGGGAACGGCGCTCACGTAAAGAGCACGTCCTTAAAGCAGACCATGGGTTCCATGGTGTCAAAATTGCGGCTGTGCCAGCCGTCTCCCCGGCAGAAGCGCCGGTGCGCGCAGGCACGGCAGGTTTCCGAAAGCGCGGCAGGATCCTGCCGGAACAGTTCGAACCGGTTTTTCCAGACCGTGGAGAACCGCTCGTTCCGCACGTTTCCCTGTATGGTCTCCGGCCGCCGTTCAATGTCCAGGCAGGCGCCGATGTCGCCGTTTGCCATGATGCTGCCGGTATAGACGCCGGCGTTGCACAGGAAGTACCAGGGGCGCACTTCGCGTTCGTAGTCGAGCCCCAGGTAGTGGCTGCAGCCGTACTCCACCGGATAGCCCGCCGTCCGCTTTTCGCGGATAAAGGCAAACAGCCGCCGGTAGTCGTCCGGCGTGAGCATCAGCTCGGGGCGGGAGAGCGCGCGGCCGATGGGCTCCAAATTGATCACGCGCCAGGAGTCGACGTCGATCCCGTCCATGACCGCAAAGAGCGCGTCCAGTTCTTCTATGTTCTTATGGTTGATCACCGTGGTGATCTGGACGGCCGAAAAGACGTTTTCGTCGATCAGGTTCTGCACGCCGCGCATGGCCAGGTCGTAGCCGCCTTTGCGGCCGCGCAGGGCGTCGTGCGTTTCCGGCAGCCCGTCTATGGACACGGAGATCGTCCGCATGCCGCAGTCCGCCAGGCGGTGCGCCGTGTCCCTGTCGATCAGCGTGGCGTTGCTGGTCATGCCCCAGTGGTAGCCCAGCCGGTGCGCCTCGCCCATGATCTCAAAAAAGTCCTGGCGCAGCAGCGGTTCGCCGCCGGTGATGCAGAGCATGATCCGGGAGATGTCAAAATCCTCTTTGACTTCCCGCAGGATGCGCCGGTACTCGGGCAGCGTCAGCTCGTCCGGCGCGGCGTGCGCAGCGTTGCTGCCGCAGTGGAAGCAGTGCTCGTTGCAGGCAAGCGTAAGCTCCAGAAACAGATGGCGAAGCTGCGGGGCCTTATACAGGCCCTGCACGTAATCCGCCAGCCGGTTTAAGTGTTCGGTTTTGATCTGCTGCAGGGGCGTGGTCTTCATGGCAGGGTATTTTAAGCGTGTGAAAAAGCGCGGCAAGAGCCGGCTGCCGTTTAGTTGCGGGACGCTTCGGTCGCTTCCGGCGTGACCTCGGTGACGTCCAGATCCTCCGGCGGGCCGTACACGGCCTCCGGTACGTTTTCGGAGGGGTCATAGTCCTCCGGCAGTTCGCTTTCCGTCTCTTCCGTCATGGGCGGGCCGTACACGTCCACCGGCGTCTCGGCGGAGGGATCATAGTCCTCCGGCAGTTCACTTTCCGTCTCTTCCGTCATGGGCGGACCGTACACGTCCACCGGCGTTTCGGCGGAGGGATCATAGTCCGACTCCGTGGCGGGCGGCGGTCCGTATACGGAATAGCCGCAGTTGCAGGAGGCCAGAAATACGCCCGACCCCAGCACCACGCCTGCGGCGAGACCCAGCCCCGTCGCGGCTGCGCGAAAAGAGTTTTTCCGTTTCATGTCAGCCTCCTTTTGTGATCGTCGGACGCCGCGCGAAACCGCACGGCATCCTGTCGGTACATTAATTATACAAAATCTGAACGGGAATGCAATGCGGGATTGGCAAAAGAAGGGTGCCGCGCAAATGGACCTTTAGTCCCCGTGGGACCGGCCGCACGGGCGCGGCGCCTGTGCGCGAGGAAAAGCCTGCGTGAAAAAGTGGTGGAGCGAAAACGACAGAAGATGGTATAATATCCCACCGGGAGGGTGAACATGACCAAAGTATACGAAAAGATCGACGAGATGCCGTGGGGCAGGACCGCGGACAACTGCGTGCCGGGCTGCCTGGTGCTGGAGGGCGGCGGCTGGCGCGGCCTGTACACCATCGGCGTACTGGACCGGCTGATGCAGGACAACGTGAACCTGCGGACCACCGTGGGGGTCTCTGCGGGGGCCTTGAGCGGCATGTGCTATCTGACCGGGCAGATCGGCCTGGGCGTGCGCATCGACTTAAAATACCGGCACGACCCGCAGTACGTGGGGCTCGGCGCCTTTAAGCGGGATCACGGGATCACCGGCTTTTCCTATCTATACGAGCACATCATCAACGAACTGGGGATGGACAAGCGCAGGCTCATGGAAACGCCGCGCCGGCTGGTGGTGGTGGCCACCAACATGGAGACGGGGCAGGCCGAGTACTTTGAAAAGGGCAAATGCAACCTGTCCGCGGCCATCCGGGCGTCGGCCACCGTGCCGTTTATGTCCCGGCCGGGGCGCATAGGCGGCGTGCCGTATCTGGACGGCGGCTGCGCGGAAAAGATCCCCTACGAATGGGCCAAAAACTGCGGCGAGGAGAAGATCGTGGTGGTGAAGACCCGCGAGTGGGACTACCGCCGCAAGGAGGGGGAGTCCCGCCTGGTAAAGACGATATATAAGGACTTCCCCAACTTTGTGGAGGCGATGAACGGCAGCAGCGCGCGGTTCAACCGGGTCACGGAGGAGCTTGCCGCGGACGACGCGGCCGGAAAGATCGTGGTGATCGCGCCTACGAAAACCGTCACGGTAAAGCGGTTTGAGGGCGATTTGAACAAGCTGGCGGACCTGTACTGGTGCGGCTATCACGACGCGGAGGCGAAGCTGCCGGCGCTGAAGGCCTATCTTGGAATGGAAGAAAACGGAAGCCCGCAGGGCGCGTAGTAAGCGCCCGGGCGGAATCAGAGGGGACGAAGATGTTTTATTACTACGGATATCCGAGCCTGACACTGCAGCTGTTTCTGATCGCGGCGGCGGCCGTCCCGGCCATCGTACTGATGGTCACGGTCTACAAGTCCGACCGTATGGAAAAGGAGAGCCGGCAGCTGCTCTTTGCGCTGGCGCGGGCGGGCGTGCTGGCCACGCTCATTGCCATGGTGCTGGAGCGCATCGGCGAGCGTCTGCTGGTTTGGGTGGTGGACAGCGAGACGGTCTTCAACCTGCTGCTGTATTTCGTGGTGGTCGCCTTTTCGGAGGAAGGCGCCAAGTATTTTGTGATGAAACGGCGCACCTGGCGCAATCCGGAGTTTAATTGCCAGTACGACGGCGTGGTGTACGCGGTATTTACGTCGCTCGGTTTTGCGCTGTGGGAAAACGTGAGCTATGTGCTCACCTACGGTTTCGGTACGGCGCTGATCCGCGCGGTCACGGCTATCCCCGGACATGCGTGTTTCGGCGTATTCATGGGCGTGTTTTACGGGCTGGCCAAGAAGGCGGAAAACCGCTGGCAGAACCGGGACGTATCCAGGGTGTACCGCGTGCTGGCGGTGGCGGTGCCGGCGGTGCTGCACGGCGCCTATGATTACATTGCCACCATGCCGGACGACGGCGCCACGGCCGTTTTCTTCGGGTTCGTGGCGGTGCTGTTTGCGGTCTCGTTCATTCTGGTGCGCCGCGCGGCCAAAAACGACCGCTTTATCAACTGAACAAAGCGGCGCGGTCCCGCAAAGACAACGTGACGATCCGGGGCGCGTCCCCAATGCAGCAGCAATATATCAGAGCGACGGTGTGCAAACCGCAAGGAGGGAACATGAACAACACCAGGCTGGAAGCCATGAAAGAAAAACTGCGCGCAGTCGGCGCCTATCCGCTGCGGGCGGAGACGGAGCTGGCCACGCGCATCTTAAAGGACCGGCTGGAGCAGATCCTGCCGTGGGCCATGGAGACGGCCGGCGTGGACCTGTGGACGGTGATCGCCAGGGAGAACCACGAGGACCCCATCCACCGGACGCTGTATACCTGGGACATGCCGTTGGCCCGGCGCGTGAGCATCATGATGTTCGTGCGGCAGGCGGACGGCACGGTAAAAAAGTACTATCTGGGCATGGCCTGCCCCAGCATGACGGCCATCTACGAAAACCCCATGCTAAAGGGGGAGACCGTGTGGCAGACCGCGGCCAGGCTGGTAAAGGAGGCGGATCCGAAGACCATCGCCGTGAACCGCAGCCGGCTGTACGGCTTCTGCGACGGCATTTCCTCCACGCTGTATGAGCAGTTCTGCGAGGCGATCGGCTGCTACGAGGAGCATATCGTGGACGGCGAGGACGTCTGCACCCGCTGGCTGGAGCGCATCACCCCGCTGGAAAAGGAAGTGATGAAGGCCTTTTCGGCCGTCAACCAGGACGTGATCAAAGCCTGCTTTTCCAAAGACGTCATCACGCCCGGCGTCACCACCACGGAGGACGTGGCCTGGGCCATGCGCGAGTACTTCCACGCGCTCGGGCTCACGTTCTGGTTCGGTCCGGACGTCAATTTCCAGCGCAAAGGGCTGGACGGCGTGATGAACGAAGGCGTGATCATGCCCGGGGATCTGCTGCACTGCGACATCGGGTTCAACGCCACGTTCGTGCGGCTGTTCACCGACATGCAGTGGGTGGCCTATATTCTGCCGGACGGCGAGACCAAGGCGCCGGCGGACCTGCAGAAGCTTTTGGACACCGGCAACCGCTTCCGCAAGCTCGTGACGGACAACATGGTGATCGGAAAGGACGGCAACGCCGCCTTCAACGCGGCCATGGCGGCCGGCAGGGCGGAGGGCATCCGCCCGTGGCTGTACAGCCACACCGTGGGGACCTTCGGCCACGGTCCGGGCCCGGTGATCGGCATGTACGACAATCAGAGCGGCTTTGTGGCCGGCACCGGTGAAAAGACGCTGGAAGCGGACATGGTCTACGCGCTGGAACTGAACGTCTGCGACAACCTGCCGTGCTGGGACGGCCAGCTGGTCTACATGTATATCGAAGAGAACATCTGCCAGGACGCGGAGCACGTGTACTACCTGGCGGAGCAGCAAAAGGAACTGATCCTGGTCTGACAGGGCGCCTTGCGGCGGGGCGGCCGGCTGTTCCGGACGGCGCAGCGTCGGCCCCGCCGTGCTTACGGGAGACGGAGAGGATAGTTGAAGAAGAGCAGTACCGACCTGACACAGGGGAGCATCACCGGGCAGCTGGTGACGTTCATGCTGCCCATCCTGCTGGGGCAGATCTTTCAGAGCGTCTACAACAGCGTGGACGCCATCGTGGTGGGCAACGCGCTGGGCAAGACGGCGCTTGCCGCGGTGACGTCCTGCGCCGACATCGGCTTTCTGCTGGTGGGCTTTTTCTCCGGCCTGTCCACGGGCGCGGGCGTGCTGTTCGCGCGGCATTTCGGCGCCAAGAAGCAGCAGCTGCTGCACGATTCCATCCACACCGCGGTGCTGTTTTCGGTGATCGTGGGCGTGTCCATGGCGGTGGCCGGCGTACTGGGCACGCCGCTGCTCTTAAAGATGACGGACTGCCCGCCGGACGTATACGGGGAGGCGGAGGCCTACCTGCGCATCTACCTGGTGGGCAT
>CACZPX010000103.1 GCA_902783095.1 uncultured Lachnospiraceae bacterium | reverse complement strand
GGCGCGATGCTCTACGCGGGCGGCGAGCTGACCGGCGTGTTCAACCCGCTCTTTGCCACCCACGAGGGCGACAAGGCGATCGCGAAACTGGTGATGCCCTCCGTGTTGATGACGGACCGCCAGGGCAGCCTGGTCTACAACGCGGGCGCGGGCGAGAACCGCAGCACCGCGACCGGCTCCTACGATTACAACGTCGTGGCCTCCGTTTCGGAGACCTATGACGCGGAAAACAACGCCACGTCCTATACCATCACGGTGCGGGACGGCGCGCTGTTCTCGGACGGCACTCCCATCACGGCGGACGACGTGATCTTCACCTACTACGTGCTCTGCGATCCGTCCTACGACGGCCCCAGCATGGTGCAGTACCAGAACATCTTCGGCGTGCGCGCCTACCAGCTCAACAACACGGCGGCGCCGGGCATCGAGGTGTCCAACGCCGACGTGACCGACGCGCTGGCCAACCCCTCCGAGGGCTTAAAGCAGGCGGTGGTGGACCAGGTGATCCGCCCCACGCTGGAGGAGGAGCGCGACTGGTGCCGCGACAACTGGGAACGCTATACGGACCGCGGCTACGGCAACAGCCCGGAGGAGCTGTTCGTGGCGCTCTATACTTCCACCCTTTCGCCGAGCTATAAGGCGGGCGACAAGAGCTTTGACGAGATCGTCAACGACACGGTGGAACTCTTCGGCATGAATTACAAGACGCTGGCGAAGAGCTACAAGAACGATATCGACTATTTCAACGAGACCGTCCGGACCATCACGCGCAACTATCTGTACCAGTCGCTTTTGGAGAAGGCCGGCGGCGAGGAGATGCCGCGCATCTCCGGCATCACCAAGACGGACGACCGCACCGTGACCGTGCGCATCCTCGGCAAGAGCACCACGGCCATCCGGACCATCTGCGACATTCCCATCCTCTCGCTGCACTATTACGGCAACGAGGACCTGTATAATTACGAGGCGGACCAGTTCGGCCTGGTGCGCGGCGACCTGGAAGGCATCCGCGCCAAGGACGCCTCCCCGTTCGGCTACGGCCCCTATCAGCTGGTCAGCGCGGACGGCGTGAGTGTGACGCTTACCAGGAACAGCTATTTCTACGGCGCGGAACCGGAAGAGGCCGACCTCAAGTTCGTCTGGTCCGATTCGGAAGAGAAGCTGGCGCTGGTCACGGAGGGCCGCGCGGACTTTGCCGACCTGGAACTGAACGACACGGAGATCGCCGCGATCCGCGACACCAATGAAAACGGCGCCTTAAACGGCGAAAAGCTGCGGACGGTCACCTACAACGAGGATACTTACTACTACTTTGGCATGAACGCCACCCGCGTGACCGTCAACGACGGCGAACTGACGGAAGCGAGCCTGCACCTGCGCCGCGCGATCGGCATGGTGCTCTGCGCCGTGCGGCAGGACGCCTGCAGCACCTATTACGGCGAGACGGCCAAGCTGATCAACTATCCCTGCTCCACGTCGTTCTACGCGATGCCCGCGGGCGGCGGAGACGCCGGCACGTCCCTGGTGGTGGATGCGGACGGCACGCCGCTCACCAAGGCGAACGTGATGGACGCCGTACGGGAAGAGCTTTCCGCGGCCGGTTACACCTTTAAGGAAGAGGGCGGGATCTCCCACCTGCCGGAGGGCGGCAAGCTGGCGTTCAAGATCCACGTTCCGCCGTACCTGACGGGCGACAACGCCGTGACCGCCATGCTGGCGGAGGCGAAGACCATGCTGGAGAGCATCGGCTTTGAGATCTCCTTTAAAGAGTATACGGACGTGAACGAGTTCGTGATCGCTTTAAGCAACGGCAATGCGGACATGTGGGTCGCCAGAAGAAGCGCCAGCGCGGTGCTCTCGCCCGCGGCCTACTACACCAGTACCGGCACCAGCAACTACTACAGCCTGCACGACGCGGAGATCAACGACATGATCAAGGCGCTGGGCGAAGCTGCGGATGCCGACGCGAAGAAGGTGGTGTACGCGCAGCTCTTTGCAAAGATCCTGGCGGACGCCGTGGAGGTGCCGATCTATCAGAAGCAGCGCGGCATCGTATACGACGCGGAGAAGCTCTATATCGCTCCCAATACGGAACTGACGGAGTATTTCTCGATCCTGGACGACCTGTCCGTGGTACGGCTGCTGGAAAACGTGCCGGAAGACGAGCGCGTGTATGAGACCGAGACGCCGGAGGAGACCACCGCGGAGCCGGAACCGACCACGCCGGAGGAGACCACGGCGGCGGAAGAGACTACTGCAGAAGAGACCACCGCTGAGGGAGAGACCACTGCGGCCGAAGAGACCACAGCGGAAGGCGAGACCACGGCGGCGGAAGAGACCACCGCGGCGGAGGAAACAACCGCGGATGAAGGAACAGAAGAAGAGACGTCCGAACCGGAGGAGACGGACTGAGACCTGAGATCGGAGAGAGGCCTTGACAGAACGTTTTGAAAAAGAATTTAAGATCCTGATGACCATCGTGGGTTCCGTCGTGTACGTGATCGGCGTGAACTTCTTCCTGACGCCGCTGCATCTGTACAGCGGCGGCCTGGTGGGCATCTCCCAGCTGATCCGTACCCTGATCGTGGACGCGACCGGCTGGAACGTGAACATCGACCTGGCCGGCATCGTCTTTTACGTCATCAACATCCCGATCTTTATCGTGGGCTTTAAAAAGCTGAGCAGGCCCATCCTGTTTCGCACGCTGTTCTGCGCCACGCTGGTTACGGTGCTGATGGCCTTCGTCCCGGTCCCCAAGACCCCGATCCTGGATGAAAAATCCGCCAACTGCCTGGTGGCGGGCGTGCTGTCCGGCGCGGGCATCGGCATCGTGTTCTATTCGAGCTCCAGCATGGGCGGCATGGACCTGATCAGCCTGATGGTGATCCAGAAGAACCCGAATTTCAGCGCGGGCAAGGTATCGATGCTCATCAATATCCTGCTGTACGCGGCCTGCATGTTCCTGTTCGACGTCGCGACGGCCATCTATTCCATCATCGTTTCGGTGTTCTGCTCCTTTGCGATGGACCGCATCCACTACCAGAACATCGATCAGGAACTCAAGGTGATCACCAGGGAGTACAACGAGGAACTGAAGAACACCATTCTGGAGAAGATGGGACGCGGCATCACCGTGCTGGAAGGACACGGCGCCTATACCGGCGAACCGCAGCACGTACTGCTGATCACCGTGTCCAAATACGAGGCGGTGCGCCTGCGCAACCTGATCCGGGAAAAGGACCCGCACGCCTTTATCATCGCGAACGACCGCGTGCGCGTGAGCGGCAACTATAAGAAGCATCTATGAAGAAGCTCACGGTCTACACGGACGGCGCCGCGAAGGGCAATCCGGACGGCCCCGGCGGCTACGGCGCGGTGCAGCAGTACACGGACCCCGCCGGCAACCTGCACGAGCGGGAGTGTTCCGGCGGATTTTCCCGCACCACGAACAACCGGATGGAGCTGATGGCCGCAATCACGGCGCTGGAGGTCTTAAACCAGCCCTGCGAGATCGATCTGTATTCGGACTCCGCGTACCTGATCAAGGCCTTTACGGAGCACTGGATCGACAAGTGGATCAGGACCGGCTGGAAGCGCGGGAAGGATCCCGTAAAGAACGTGGATCTGTGGAAGCGGCTGCTCGCGGCGGCCGGCCCGCACCGGATCAGCTGGCACTGGGTCAAGGGCCACGCCGGACACCCCGGCAACGAGCGCTGCGACCGCCTGGCGAGCGCGGCGGCCCTAAAGCCGGACCTGCCGGAGGACCCCGGCCTGGAGATCTGAAAGGGTTTTGCACGCTGCGCGCGGTCTTTTTTGACAAGCGAAAAATATACCATATCTTTTCACGGAAAAGTATGGTATATTTTTTATTCAGTGCGGCGCAGGCCGCCGCAGGACGGGCGAAGACCGCCCGGAAAGAGAGACCTCTTTCGCCTTACAAAAGAGATTGGAGAACGACATGTCACAGAAATACGGTGTAAATGAACTTCGCAGGATGTTTTTGGACTTTTTTAAGCAGAAGGGACACTACTGCAGGGGCAGCTATTCGCTGGTGCCGCACAACGACAAGAGCGTGCTGCTGATCCCGGCCGGCATGGCCCCGTTAAAGGCTTACTTTACCGGACAGGAGATCCCGCCGTCCACCAGGATGGCCACCTGCCAGAAGTGCATCCGCACCGGCGATATTGAGAACGTGGGCAAGACCGCGCGTCACGGCACGTTTTTTGAGATGCTGGGCAACTTCTCCTTCGGCGACTATTTTAAGAAGGAAGCCATCGCCTGGAGCTGGGAGTTCCTGACCGAGGTGGTGGGCCTGGATCCCGACCGCCTGTATCCCTCCGTATACGAGGAGGACGACGAGGCCTTCGACATCTGGAACAAACAGCAGGGTATCCCGGCGGAGCGCATCTACCGCTTCGGCAAGGAGGACAACTTCTGGGAGCACGGCGCGGGCCCCTGCGGTCCCTGCTCCGAGAT
>CACZPX010000102.1 GCA_902783095.1 uncultured Lachnospiraceae bacterium | reverse complement strand
TACCGCATGAGCAACGTGATCGCCGGCGTGGTGCGCGGGCAGTTCCCGCATCTGGCGGAGCATATCGCGCAGAAGAAGGCGATCTACGAGCGCTATAAGGCGAATCTGGCGGACCTGCCGGTGTCCATGAACCCGGTGGACTTCGCAAACAGCGAGCCGAACTACTGGCTCTCCTGCATTATCCTGGATCCGGAGGCCATGTGCACGCAGGTGCGCGGCGAGACGGACGCCGCCTACGTGACGGAGCCCGGCAAGAGCTGCCCCACGGAGATTTTGGCCGCCATCGCCGCGTTCAACGCGGAGGGTCGTCCCATCTGGAAGCCGATGCACATGCAGCCCATCTACCGCATGAACCCCTTCGTCACGGCGAACGGGAACGGCCGCGGCGCCAGCAACGCCTACACGGCGGGGACCGGTGCGGGCGACGCCGGCGCGGATATCTTCGCGCGCGGCCTGTGCCTGCCCAGCGACAACAAGATGACGCCCGAGCAGGTGGATCGGGTCTGCGAGATCATAAGAAGGTGCTTTAGGTAAGAAAGCCGAAAAGACAGGAACGGCAGACAGGAGAAGATAATGGCAACAGATTATGATGTCCTTCTTGAGAAGATCCGTGCGCTTGGCATGGATCATAAATGGGCGAGGATGTTCGTGAAAAAGCTTCGGGATGACGAAGCGGCGTTTCCCGTTTCGGAAGTGCAGAAAGAATGGGCGCTCAGGCGGGGCTTTTATCCCGGCAGGATGGAACTTTACGGACTCACGGAGAGCAACTTCCGGGATTATATGCCGGATTACCCCTATTTTATGCTGCACCCGCTGAACAACCATTTCCTGAAATGGCTGGACAAGACGACGCTGAAATACGTCCTGAACAGCGGCGGCGTAGAGGACGTCATGCCGGAATACTACGTCTATGTGGAAAACGATCTCTGCGGCGGGCGTTTTACCTATCTGATGGATTGTCCGAAGGATCTTCCGCGGGATGACGGATTCCTGATGGCTTTACTGAAACAGAAGAAGATCCTGGCCATGAAGCCGAATTCCGGCACGTCGGGAGGCCTGGGCTTTATCAAGCTGGAACTGCGCGGAGACAGCCTGTACGAGAACAACAGGCTCATCGGAACGGATCGTTTTCTGGAGATCCGGGACACGATGCGCAATTATATCATCACGGAATATGCCCATCAGCATCATGAGCTGGCGGAAGTATGGCCGGACAGCGAATGCACGCTGCGTGTGATCATGTGCAAAAATCCGACAGAGGACCGATATGCGGGAACGACCTGGTCCTGCGCGGTCTCGTATGCCCGCTTCGGAACGTCAGTCAACGGCGGAGCAAGCAACCTGTCCTCCGGCGGGATCGGCGTCGGCTTTGATTTTGAGACCGGCGCTTATAATGATACGGAGATCCGGTACAAGCGCTATACGCCGGACGGGCAGTGGCATATCGAAAAGCATCCTGATACCGGCTACGTATGGAAGGGCAAACGGCTGCCGAACTGGGACTTTGTACGCGGAAAGATCGACGCGCTGTGTCAGCACGTTTCTTCGCTGGACTATCTGGGGCTGGATATCATCATCACGGAAGACGGGATGAAACTCTGCGAGATCAATTCACATACGGCCATCGATTATGAGCAGGTGATGTGCGGGCCGACGCTCGCACGGCCTAAGGTGAAGGCGTTTTTTGAAGGAAAGGGCATCCTGAAGTTTGACGGGGAGGACTTTTACCGGGCGTACATGGAAAGTCAGAAGCCGGACGGAGATAACGCATGAATATTCTGATTTTTGCGCCGCACCGGGACGACGAGATCATCGGCGTGGGCGGGACCATTTTAAAGAGAAAGGCTGCCGGCGATACGGTCGCCGTGTGCCTGGTGACCGCACGTGAAGGAGAGATCCTTCCCGACGTTACGATGCGGATCCATCGGGAGATGCAGGCCTGTCACGAATACTGCG
The DNA here is from genome assembly GCA_902783095.1 of uncultured Lachnospiraceae bacterium. GTDB lineage: Bacteria > Bacillota > Clostridia > Lachnospirales > Lachnospiraceae > UBA3774. Next base: position 3,713 of record CACZPX010000102.1, on the reverse strand, counting down.
GCGTGGACCGTTATTTCGGCCTGCCGTTCGGGGCCAACCTGATGGAGACTTATTCCCGAAAGGCACGCAACGAGGCGTTTTTGAACGTGATCCGGGAGGTACAGCCGGACGAGGTCTATATCCCGCACTGGGGGGACATGCAGCTGGATCACAGAGTCACAACGGAGACGGCGATGGTCGCGCTGCGCGCCAAACAGGGCAACAATGTAAAAAGAATATTTGCGTATGAAACACTTTCCGAGACGGGGATCAACACCCCGACGGCGGAAAACGCGTTTATTCCGAACGTATTTGAGGATATCTCGGATTATCTGGACGGAAAGCTGGAGGCGATGCGGTTCTATCAGTCACAGCTGCATCCCTTCCCCGATCTGCGGTCCGAGGAATCGATCACGGCGCTTGCGCGGTTCCGTGGGGCGACCGTTAACGTGAAAGCCGCGGAGGCCTTTATGCTGATCCGCGAGATCCGATAGTGAGGAAACGAGAATGAAACCGGTTTATGACAGTCTGAAGCGAGCGTTTGATCTGACGGTCTCCGGCCTGGGCATTGTGCTGTCCGCACCGCTCTGGGGCGTGATCGCCGCCGGGATCAAGCTTTCCAGCAGGGGCCCGGTGTTCTATACCACGGAGCGCGTCGGAAAGGACGGGAAACCGTTTACGCTCTACAAGTTCCGCTCCATGCACGTCTATACGCCTACAGAGGACGGCAAAAAAACGGAAGGCGGCTTTATTGCCAACGCGGACCGGATCTTTAAGCTGGGCGGGATCCTGCGCAAGACCAAACTTGACGAACTGCCGCAGCTTCTGAATATCCTGCGGGGCGAGATGTCTGTGGTGGGACCGCGCCCGCTGTCGCAGGCCAGCGTGGATCTGCACTACACCGGCGCGTACAGCCGGATCACGTCCGTGAGGCCGGGACTGGCCTGCCTGGACAGTCTGTACGACTACGCGCACGGGGAACTGTTCGTGACGGACAATGAGGAATACAAGGCGAAAGTCCTGCCGGTCCGTACGGAACTGGCCGCCATGTATGTGGACCGCCGCGGTTTTAAGCTGGACTTTTACTGCATCTGCCGCACGGTGGAGCTGATCGTCGGGATCGCACTCAAAAAGCAGAAGGAATTCCCGCTGACCGGTTACGAGAAGCGCGCGGCGGCGAAGGTGTTCGGGAAGAAGCATATACAATAACAGAGGTGTGCCGCACGCTTCCACAGGGCTGCATCATCAGAGAGTGAGGAAGGGATTGTTATGGATTACAGTAAGATGAAGGTTTTGCTGACCGACGGCGGCGCCAGACAGACGTTGACCATTCTGCACGGGTTGAAAAAGATCGGCTGTCACGTGACCGTGATCTGCAAAGACAAGTGGACGGTCGGATACGCCTCCAAACTGCCGGACAAAAAGATCGTGGACCCGCGGGCTGTCCCTGCGCACGAAGATTTTGTCCCGTTTCTGCTGGAGACCGTACAGAAGGAGAACATCGACGTGCTGCTGCCGATCGCCGAGATGACGACCGACGCCGTGACCTCGCACGAGGAAGAATTCAAAAAATACGTGAAGCTCGCCTGCGCGCCGCGTGCTGCTTACGAGCAGGCCTTCGACAAGCAGTCCACGTTTGAGACCGCGCTGGACATCGGCATTCCCTGCCCCTATACCAGACGCGCCGGTCAGGACGTGGAGGAGTATCTGCAGAAAGCCACGTTCCCGCTGATCATCAAGCCTCGGCATGGTTTGGGATCGATCGGGTTCCACAAATTCGAAACGGAGCAGGAGTTCCGGAAGCGGTTGAAGGATCCGGATTTCGACATCGACGACTATGTGCTGCAGGAGTTTGTGGAATTCGACAAGCGCATCGGGACCTATGCTTTTGTGGATCAGAAGAACCAGATCTGCATGTCGATGGCACAGGACGTGCTGCGGTGGTTCCCGCTAGACGCCGGGACAGCCGTACTGGTCCGGTCCGTGGACGCCCCGGAGGCGATCCACTATTCCTGCAGGCTGTTGCAGGCCATGAACTGGCGCGGCTTTGCGAATGTCGGTTTTATGATCGACCGGCACACCGGCCAGCCCAAGCTTTTGGAGATCAACGGCCGGATCACCGCAAACGTGAAGCTGAGCTATGTGTGCGGCTTTAATCTGGCCAGGCAATTGGTGGAGCTTGCCTGCGACGAGAAGGTGACCCGCTATGCTGACAACAAACATTTCGGTGTGATGGTGCGGCATATGCAGGGAGATATCCCGTGGTTCTTAAAGTCCCGGGACCGTTTCCGGACCAAACCGTCCTGGTTCTCCTGGAAAAATACCAAGGACCTGGTGTACTGGAAAGGCGATTTTAAGCCCTGGCTCGTCTATACCTTTGCCAAGGTGTTCGGCTATAAGGACGCCATGGAAAAGAGAAAACACCAATGAAGAAGAGGACCGTTAAAAACATCGTCTGCTTTGCATGCACCACGCCGTACCAGGTGATCGGCGCGATCGACATCGTGTCGGTGCGGAAACTGACGGCGGACCTGTACCTGTTCGGCATGTTTGAGGGGTATGAGGGCGTCGCGGAGCGGCTGCAGCAGACCGGTCTGTTCCGCCGCGTCTTTGCGGTGGACACGTTGAAGACCAAGGCGCCGGGGAGAAATGGCGCCTTTAAGCAGATGCTGTTCAGCAGCAGGGTCGTGGGCGAGTTTCTGCCGGGCAACGCGGTCTATAAGGAGATCTACGCCTCCAGCCGCGCCCATGTGAAGAACCTGCTGATCCATGAGCTGATCCGGCGCAACCCAGACCTGAAGATCAACATCTACGACGACGGCATGGGGACCTATTCCAGGGATTCCCATGTGCTGAACACCACGGGAACGCGCGGTAGAGCGGAAAAGCTCCTGGGCTGGGAACTGTTCACACCGGCGCGCGTGCGCTTCCTGGTCTATCTGCCGGACCTGTTCGAAAAGCCGAAAGGCCTGGAGTCCTGTCCGGTGGAGCAGATGCCGCGGATCGACTGGAGCGGCGGCGCGGGCGATCTTCTGGCGCTCGTCTTCGGCGCGGAGGAGCGCCACATGATCCGCCGGAATGTGATCATCTTTGACCCGCTGCGCGGCATGGACGCGGAGCGCGGTAAAAAGTTCCCGCTGATCGACCGCTGCTACGATCTGGTGGCGGCGCACTTCGGCCGGGAGAATGTCTTGGTCAAGCCGCACCCGCGCAGCACGGAAAAGACGGCTGCACAGGTAGACCTGTATCCGAACAGCGGCCTTCCCATGGAGGTCTTGTATGCCAAAATGGATGACATCGAGGACCGTCTGCTGGTGACCTATGCCTCTTCGGCGGTCTATACGCCCAAAATGTTCTTCGACGCGGAGCCGCGTATCATCAACCTGTTCCGGCTCGTGGACGGGGAGGGCGCTTCCGAGTGGGAGACACAGCAACAGAAATTCCGGGGCATCTACCGGGATCCGTCCCGCGTGGCCGCCCCGCGTACAATGGAAGAACTGGAAGCCTGTCTGCAGGCAGCGGAGTGCCGATGAGAAAAGGCAGGGGGCTCACCATACGGTTCAGCGGACAGGCAGTGCTGGCGGCGCTGCCGCTGCTGTTCTATCTGCTGAACGACTACCGGATGCTGGGACACTCCGCTCTGCCATACCTTGCGGGGCTCTCCCTGGCGGGCGGCGCGGGGCTGCTGGAGCTCGCCCTGCAGCGCAGGTACAATCTGAGCCCGCTGATCCTGC
>CACZPX010000101.1 GCA_902783095.1 uncultured Lachnospiraceae bacterium | reverse complement strand
TTTGAGGGGCAGAGACCTGCTGAAACTGCTGGATTACACGCCGGAGGAGATCCGGTTCGTGCTGGACCTGGCCAAGGACTTGAAGAATAAGAAGAAGAACCACATTCCGCACCGCTATCTGGAGGGGAAGAACATCGTTCTGCTGTTTGAGAAGACGTCCACCCGGACGCGCTGCTCCTTTGAGGTGGCCGGACTGGACCTTGGCATGGGCGTGACCTTTTTGGATCCGGGCAGCTCGCCGATGGGCAAGAAGGAGAGCATCGCCGACACCGCGCGCGTGCTGTCCCGCATGTACGACGGCATCGAGTACCGCGGCTTTTCGCAGGAGATCGTGGAGGAGCTTGCCAGATACTCCGATAAGCCGGTGTGGAACGGCCTGACGGACCAGTTCCACCCCACGCAGATGTTCGCGGACCTGCTGACCGTAGAGGAAAAGCTGGGCCGCCTGCAGGGCGTGAACTTCACCTATATGGGCGACGCCCGCAACAACATGGGCAACTCCCTGATGATCGCCTGCGCCAAGATGGGCTTAAACTTTACCGCCTGTGCGCCGAAGGAGCTCTTCCCGGAGGCCTGGCTGGTGGAGGAGGCCAAAAAGATCGCGGCGGAAAGCGGCGGAAGCGTGCGCCTGACCGAAGACGTGGCCGAGGGAACAAAGGACGCGGACGTGCTCTACACCGACATCTGGGTGTCCATGGGCGAGCCCGCCGAGGTTTGGGAGACCCGCATCAGCCTGCTGAAGAAATACCAGGTGAACGCGGCGGCCATGGCCAACGCGAAGCCCACGGCCATCTTTATGCACTGCCTGCCGTCCTTCCACGACACGAAGACGACCATCGGCGCGGAGATCGCGCAGAAGTTCGGCATCGCGGAGATGGAAGTGACCGACGAGGTCTTTGAGTCCGCGCGGAGCGTGGTCTTTGACGAGGCGGAAAACCGCATGCACACCATCAAGGCCATCGTCTACGCCACCATGGCGGTGGAGCCGGTAAAGCTGTAACAGAAAAACCTTTTTGGACAGGAGGCGCCGGCCGGGACGGTCTTCATCCGGCCGGGATCATAAGCATATGGCAGGAAGACTTAAGAAAAAACCGAAGCGGCTGATGATCGCGCTGGGCGGCAACGCGCTGGGCGACTCCCCCGCGGAGCAGCTGGAGCGGGTAAAGGCGACCGCGCAGGTTTTGACCGATCTGGCCGCGGACGGCATACAGCTGATCATCACGCACGGCAACGGCCCGCAGGTGGGCGTGATCAACGCGGCGCTGGAAGCGGCGCACGGGCAGGGGATCGCCCCGCGATTTCCGTTTGCGGAGTGCGGCGCCATGACGCAGGGCTACATCGGCTATCATCTGCAGCAGGCGCTGGCAAACTGCTTCGCGCAGCGCGGGATCGCGCAGATCCCGGTGTGCGTGGTGACGCAGGTGCGCGTGGATCCAAAGGATCCGGCCTTTGCGGATCCGACCAAACCCATCGGCCGGTTCATGACGGAGGAAGAGGCAAAGCGCCTGGCGGCGCAGACCGGCTATACCGTTAAAGAGGACGCCGGCCGCGGCTGGCGGCGCGTGGTGCCGTCCCCGGCGCCGGTGGACGTGGTGGAGTTTCAGGCACTGCGGCGGCTGCTGGAAAACGGCTGCGCCGTGATCGCTTCCGGCGGGGGCGGGATCCCCGTGGTCAGAACGGCGGAGGGATACCGCGGCGTGGACGCGGTGATCGACAAGGACCGTTCGGCGGCGCTGATGGCGACCGAGCTTGGCGCGGACATGCTGGTGATCCTGACGGCCGTGGACAAGGTCTGCCTAAACTACGGCAAGCCGGACCAGGTGACGCTGGACCGCCTGAGCACGCGCGAGGCGGAACGCTACATCCGGGAGGGCCACTTTGCGAAGGGCAGCATGCTGCCCAAGATAGAAGCCTGTCTGTCTTTTTTGCGCGTGCGCTCGGACGCCACGGCGGTGATCGCCGCGCTGGACAACGTCCGCAACGCGGTATATGCTGACGGCGGGACCAAGCTGTACTACGAACCGTCTTACCGCGGACAGCTGCAGCAAAACTGAACCCCCGGGCCGGTTCCTCAGGTTCAATGAACCACGGGGACGGTCCTCAAGATCCAAAAACTGACCTTTATCCCAGAAGGAGGAATAGACAATGTCATTTGAAATGCCCAGATACAAGGCGCCGGACTTTACGCAGGAACGTTTTGCAAACGCCCCCAACGTGCAGACTGCCGTTGCGGACATGGACGGCGTGGCGCCGGAGTACTATCACAGCACCTCCATGTTCCCGGAGTATTTTAAGGTGAACGGGAAGTGGTGCCTGGCGGAGGAGAGCCGCATGGATTCCAGTGTGGTCCTGCGTCCGAACGGCCGCCTGGACGTAGTGGAAAACCGCAACATCCAAAAGGGCGACTGCGTGATCCTGGGCCGGTCCGAGGATGCGAGCGAGGGCATCTACGTCCATGCAAACGGCTTTGTGACGGAGGAGAGCGCGCTGGCGGATCAGTTCGTGTTCCGGCAGGGCCGCAGCCGCGAGACCTCTTACGCCAAAGACTACGACGAGCTGATCGAGCTGCTGAAATATGAGAAAGAGCACGGACACGTCATCTGGGTGATGGGGCCGGCCTTTGCTTTTGACAGCGGCGCGCGCGCCTGCATGCAAGCCCTGATCGAAAACGGCTACGCGCACGGCCTGCTGGCTGGCAACGCCCTGGCCACGCACGACCTGGAAGGCGCCCTGCTGCACACGGCGCTCGGACAGGACATCTACACGCAGGCCTCGCAGCCGAACGGCCATTACAACCATCTGGACGTGGACAACAAGATCCGCCGCAGCGGCTCCATCCCGCAGTTCATCAAGGACTACGATATCGACAACGGCATCATCTACGGCTGCGTCAAACACAACGTGCCCATCGTCCTGACCGGGTCCATCCGCGACGACGGCCCCATTCCGGAAGTGTACGGCGACGTGTACAAGGGGGCGGCCGCCATGCGCGAAGAGGTGAAGAAGGCCACCACGGTGATCTGCCTGGCGACCATGCTGCACACCATCGCGACCGGCAACATGACGCCGTCGTTCCGCGTGCTGCCGGACGGCACCATCCGCCCGCTGTACCTGTACACCGTGGACGCGGACGAGTTTGTGGTAAACAAGCTCTTAGACCGCGGCAGCCTGTCCGCAAAGACCATCGTCACCAACGTACAGGACTTTATCCGCACCGTGGCCAAGGGCCTGGGCGTGATTTAAAGCGCCAAAAAAAGATAAACCGCCTTGTCAGCCGGCAGCCAGCCAGAGGCCGCCGGCTTTTCGCTGCCCCAAAACGGCGACGTGAGGACGCGGGGACGGTCCTTCCTGTCCTCACAAGAGGACGCGGGGACGGTCCTTTCTGTCCTCACATGAGGACGCGGGGATGTCGTCCTTCCTGTCCCGCGTCAGACGGTTCCCTACCCGCCTGCGTTGTGGTATGATGAGTTCAAACGTTGTCAACCGCTGCCGGTGAGAAGGGGAACCGTCACCGGGAGCAGAAAAATTGACGAGAATAAGGGGGACTGCCATGTCACGCATTCAGATCGGAGAGCAACTGCCGGATTTCACGGTGGACACGCAGGACCGGGATGGGGTCCGGCTGCACAGCCTTTTTAAGGGGATCACCATCCTGCGCGTGCTGCGCTACGTGGGCTGCCCCACCTGCCGCATCGATATCCACGATATTCTTGCGCGGTATGACGAATTCACCGCGCGCGGCGCACAGGTGCTGGTGGTGATGCAGTCTTCGCGGGAAAGCCTGCGCGCGCAGCTGGCGGGAGAGGACCGCGTGCTGACCTTTGTGTGCGACACGGATCTGCAGATCTATAAGGCGCTGGCCATCGATCCCGCAAAGGACCGGGATGCGCTGATCGGCGGGGCGGATCCCTCCGCCTGGGCGGCCAAGCGCGCCCGCGCGGACGCGGCAGGCTATCTGCACGGCCCGTCCGAGGGCATAGAACTGCAGCTGCCGGCCATGTTCATCGTGGACGAAGCCGGAAAAGTCCTGTACGCGCACTACGGAAAGACCATCCCCGACATTCCCACCGTGGATGAGATGCTGGCCATCCTGGACGGCCTGAACCCCGGGGATTGAATCTCGGGTGGGACACGGGGACGGTTCTTCTGTCCCATTTGACAGAATAAAAGACTGACGAGCAAAAGGAGGACTGTCATGTCACGCATTCAGATCGGAGAAAAACTGCCGGATTTCACGGTCGACACACAGGATCAGAACAACGTCACGCTGCACGGCCTGCTGAAAGGCAAAACTGTCCTGCGCGTGCTGCGCTACATCGGCTGCCCCAGCTGCCGCGTGGACGTGCACGAGATCGCCGTGCGCTATGAGGAATTCACAAAGCGCGGAGCGCAGGTGCTGGTGGTGATGCAGTCCACGCAGAAGAATCTGACGGACGCCCTGGCCGGGGAAGAACTGCCGCTTTCCATCGTCTGCGACCCGGACATGGCCATCTACAAGGCGCTGGCGATCCCCGTTGCGGCGGATAAGGAGGAGCTGCGCGGGCCGGATGCGGCCGCCATGCTGGCGATCCGCGACAAGGTGCAGGCGCTCGGCTACGCGCACGGCCTGTATGAGGGCGACGAGCTGCAGCTGCCGGCCATGTTCATTGCGGATCCGGACGGGACCGTGCGGTACGCGCATTACGCGACAGCGATCCCGGACATGCCGTCCGTGGATGAGGTGCTGGCCATTCTGGACGGGCTGGCATAGAATTCGGAAGAATTCAAAACAGAACGGGAAGATGATCCTCCCCTGCATGGGCCGGTGCGGCAGCAGGGGGCGGAACGTTTTTCCACACCAAAAGAGGGACGGAAAACCGCCCCTCTTTCATTGTGGGTCTGAAGGACCGTCCCCGGTGTGAGGACAGTAAGGACCGTCCCCGCGTCCTGAGGACAGTAAGGACCGTCCCCGCGTCTTATGCAGCTTACCCCGGCTCAGAAGATCTGTCCCGGCAGTTTCAGCTTTTCTTTATAGGGGAAGGCTTTTTCGCATTCCTCCACGTCCGCATCGTCCACATAGTAGCCCGGCGGCGTCCGGTAAACGCCCGTGATGCCGGCAAGATATCCCGGACGCAGTTCCTTACAGAGAAAGAAGGAATCGTCCGCGCCTTCCGGCAGATCGTGATAGCGGATGCCAAAGTTGCGGGCATAGTCAAAGCCGCTGTGGCCGTAAAAGCCGATGTTGCCCTCAAACAGTACGGCACCGAAACCTATGGCCGCCGCCTTTTCCAGCGAGCAGTCCAGCAGCTTTTTGCCGTAACCCCTGCGCTTCAGCTCCGGCGTGATGCCGATGGGTCCCATAGTCAGTACGGGGATCACACGGCCGTCGTCGGCGTCTATGACGGTGCGCATGAACATGTTCTGGCCGATCAGCTTACCGTCTTTTTCCATCACGGGATCCAGCTCTTTTACAAAAGCCGGATCGTCCCGGAGCACATGGATCACGTAATGCTCGCTGCATCCTGGACGG
>CACZPX010000100.1 GCA_902783095.1 uncultured Lachnospiraceae bacterium | reverse complement strand
TAGTACTTGGTCACGGCCAGCATCACGATCACCGGGATCGTGTGCGGCATCGCGTTCTTCACCAGGTCGCCGGTGATATGGGCCGCCAGCTCTTCGGTGAGCGGCTCGTTTTTGATAAAGTAATTGTGACACTTGGTCACGTAGTAGGCGTCGGTCAGCATGCGCTCGGGCTTTTCCGTGCGGCAGTAGGCCTTGAACACCGTATCCAGGCCGTAGCCGGCGCCGGTAAAGAGCATCTGCGCCAGCAGGCGTTCGGTCAGGTCCGCGGTGTCGGCGTGCGCCTTTACGGCCGCCTTCAGGACGCGCAGCATATCGCGCGAAAGACCGTTGTAATGCCGGCACAGATAGGTCAGCGTGGTCCGGTCGTAGGTCTTGTGCTTAAAGAGATACTTGTCGATCTCCAGCACAAAGCCGTCCGCTGCGCCGTCCAGCCGGTCGATGCTGTAAACGCAGAGTTCCAGAAGATCCGCCAGCGGCAGGTTCATGTAGCTGCTCTCCCTGGTGAGCTTCCAGCCCTCTTCGTAGCAGCCCTGATACCCCAGCGCCTGGATCAGCGTCACCTTGTCCTCCGCGGGCAGGTAGGCGCTGTCCATACAGGCGGTCAGAAGGTCCGCACAGCCGTCGTCCTCCTTCCAGTCGTGGTGGTTGACCACGGCGGAGATCATCATCTTTTTGTGGAACGGGCTGAGGCCCGGCACCTGCGCCATTTCGAGCAGGATCTCCATCCCCTCGCGGTCCAGCGGCTGCGCCCCGAGCGCGTTTTCGATATCCTTCAGTTTGGAAAGCGGGCGGTCCGGCAGCAGCTGCTCGCAGCGCGCCACAAGCTCCGCGCTTTCATCCATCAGCGCGGTCTTTTCACAGGGGATCCCGCTGTAACGGCTGCCGGCGCGGTCCTCAAACAGGATCAGGTAGCGGTCCGTGTACAGCGGCAGATACGCCGTCCCCTCTGTAAGCGCCATGCTCTGTTCCCCGTTCAGCTCGCCGTAGCAGATCACGATCCGCGTAAACGCCGGGTCCTTCACCGAAACGCGGCAGGTCTTTAACAGATCCGGCAGCAGGGCCGCCATATTTTCGTCGATGATGGCAGGTGTCAGGAAATCCCTGTAGATCACCGCCAGATTCTCGTTGATCTTCTCCTTTAACAGCTGTTCCGCGGCAAACTCGCTGATCTGCTTTTCATAGGCCTCATAGATGGAGGAGGTCCGGTCGTAGTAGGTGAGCACGCTGCGGTACAGCAGTTCGCGCGCGTGCGCGTCCGCGGGACTGTTGTAGGAATAGTAAAGGTAGACCTCGTCCGGGAAGCGCTCCGTATAGTCGGAGGGCATGGACGCCAGGTAACAGTCGTACAGCGCGGCGATCCGCAGATCCCGCTCCACGGCCTCCTGGTACCAGACAAAGTACTTTTCGTCGCGCTTCCCCGCGCGGATCAGCACGGCACAGAGCGCCGTGAGGATCTCCGCTTCCGGAAAACGCTGATACAGCTGCACCAGCAGCGCAAACAGCAGGTCGGAAAACTCCCTAACCTGTCTGGAGAGCAGCGCCGTCTCGCGGGCCAGTTCCAGTGTGAGCAACCCGCGGCGGGCGCCGTACAGAAGCACCTGCAGTTCAAAGCTGTCCAGCACCTTGAGCAGCGCGGGATCCCGCAGATAATACTGCAGGGCGCAGCAGTACAGGTAGGGGCTGTCCACCCCCTGGTCATACAGGCGGTACAGGCCTTCCAGGGACTTTTCGGGGTCCGCGGCAAGGTCCGGATCGACCTGCGTCCGGATCAGATAGATGGAAGGGGACGCGGCGTTGACCGTCTCGTACTTGGAGACGAGTTCCAGCAGGCGTTCCCGGTTGGCGTCGCTGTCTTCCGCCAGCAGCACCAGATAGTAAAAATAGACGAAGGCCTCCGGGTCCCGCTTGGCATAGGTGCGGATGGCCGGCGCCAGATTGTTTAAAAGCTGTATGGCCTCTTCGTCGCGGCCGTCGTAGTGCGCGGCCTCGATCTTTCGCAGCACGTCCCGCAGCGTGGCCTTTCCGGAGGTGTAGATGGCCTCCGCGGTCCGCGTCATCTCCCGGGCGGACTCCGTATCCGAAGGATCCGTGAGCACGTTTAAGTGAGCCGACGTATAGGCGGCCAGAAGGTGCTTTCTCTCGCCGGTCTCGCGGCGCACGGGGTCCTCCGCGTGCACGGTGATCTCGCAGACCAGCTCGTCGCGCACGTCCTTTATCACGATATGCCCCACGTTCTGTTCCGTACCCAGTCTGGTCCGGTCTATGACGTAGCGCAGGTTGTATACGTCCCCGGCAAAGTCCCCGTCGGTGATCACGCGGGTATCCACGCGGATAAAGTCGCAGTCGGTGGTGACGGTCCGGCGCAGATAGCCCTCACCGCTCCGGTTGATGCGCAGGATCTGCACGCCCTGCGGCGCCGTAAGGAAGGTGAGCGACGGGTTTAAAAGGGACAGCCGCACGGGCTCCTTCTGCCCCTTCGCGATCAGGAACTCCTCCATGGCCTGCCGTTTGTCAGAGCTGCCGCAAAGCCCAGCGTACAGCGTCTGCATCTCCATGGAATGCATAAAGGGCAGTTCCGGAAAATCTTCCGAAAAGAAGAAGGCGAGCGCGCGCTCCGGCTGCGCCGCGGCGTATTCGGCAAGGTCCTTCAGGGTGGTGACGGGCGTACCTTCGCGGTCCGTCTCGCTGCTGATGACAAAATGATACGGCAGAGAAAACTCTCCGCTGCTTGAAACGATGGAGAAGGCGCCGTCTATGGTATCGCCGGAGACGGTCTCGTCGACCGTCACCTGATAGGTGATCAGCGCGTCGGTCCCGGCAAAATACATCTTGTTCGGCACCACGTGAGGATCCGAAGAATAGATGATCCCGCGGAAGGCCAGCCGGTTTTTGCTGGAAATGGTAAACTCTCCCTGGTACGGCGCATCTTCCGGCACGGTCTTTTCGATGCGGTCCGGCTCAATGACGATCCGGTTCTTCCGTGAATCGATGATACCCCTTGACAGTCTGCCGATCTTTTCCTTCATACCCTCTCCCGTCTTCAGACTTTATTAATATAATATACAACATTTGAGCCGGCTCTGCCACAAAAAATCATTGCAGCAGGGTCATTTTTTTGCAGAATTCCATGTATTCGCGGATCTTTTTTTCGTACCCGTTCTCCCCGGGCTCAAAAAAGACCGTTCCGTCCAGTTCGTCCGGCAGATACTGCTGCTTTGCCACGTGACCGGGATAGTCGTGCGCATACTTGTAGCCGATGCCGTGTCCCAGCGCCTTTTCCCCGGAAAAGTTGGCGTTCTGCAGGTGATGCGGCACCGTATCCACGGCGCGGTCCTTAACGGCCTGCATGGCCTTGTCGATCGCAAGATAGGAGGCGTTGCTCTTGGGCGCGGTCGCCACGTAGACGGCGGCCTGCGCGAGCGGGATCCGGCCCTCCGGCATGCCCACCTTCTCCAGGATATCGCTGGCCGCGCTGGCCACCACGATGGCGTTCGGATCGGCCATGCCCACGTCCTCCGAAGCGCAGATCATGATGCGCCGCGCGATGAATTTGGGGTCTTCCCCGGCGTACAGCATCCGGGCCAGCCAGTAGACGGCCGCGTCCGGGTCGGAGCCGCGCATGCTCTTGATAAAGGCGGAGATCACGTCGTAGTGATTGTCGCCGGTCTTGTCATAGCGGACGTTCCGCCGCTGCACGCACTCTTCCGCCACCTCCATGGTGATGCGGATCCTGCCGTCCGGCCCGGGTTCCGTGGTCAGAACGGCCAGTTCCACGGCGTTGATGGCCGTGCGCGCGTCGCCCGAGCTGATATCCGCCAGAAAGTCCGCCGCGTCCTCGTCGATCACGGCGTTGTAGGCGCCCATGCCCTTCTTTTCGTCGTAGACGGCGCGGTCGATCAGCGTGCGGATATTCTCTTTGGTGAGCGGCTTTAATTCAAACACGGCGGACCGGGAGATCAGCGCGGAATTTACCTCGTAGTACGGGTTTTCCGTCGTGGCGCCGATCAGGATCACGGTGCCGTCTTCCACAAAGGGCAGCAGGTAGTCCTGCTGGGCCTTGTTGAAGCGGTGGATCTCATCCACGAACAGGATGGTCCGCCGTCCCTGCGCCGCCAGGTCCTGCTTGGCCTGCTCCACCGTATCCTGCATCTCCTTTTTGCCGGAGGTTGTCGCGTTGATGGCGTGAAAGACTGCGCTGCTGGTGTTTGCGATCGCCATGGCCAGCGTGGTCTTGCCGGTGCCGGGCGGGCCGAAAAAGATCAGGCTGCTCAGCTTGTCCGCCTTGATCGCGCGGCGCAGCAGCTTGCCCTCGCCCAGAATGTGCTCCTGCCCCACCATCTCGTCGATGGTCTTCGGGCGCATGCGGGCCGCCAGCGGGGATTCTTCCTTTTTGTTCACTTCCAGCATATAGTCGAAAAGGTCCATATCGTCGTTTCCTGTTCACGTCCTATTTGGGTCTATCATAACATATCTCCGCGCAAATTGCATCAAAAGAGGCCGCCCGCAGGCGGCCTCCCGTAATTGCAGTGATCCTTACTGGACCCAGCTGTAGGAAGAGAAGCGATACAGACGGCCGTTCGGCACGTTCAGCGTGTCGGCAGTCGGCAGCGCGTAGTTCCAGCAGAACAGCGGGACCATGGGAACGTCTTCCCAGAACAGGTCGATCATGGCCTTGTAGCTTTCGGTACGCTCGGCCGGGTCTACCTTGGTGCGGGATTCGGCGATCAGCTTGTCCATCTCCTCACTCACGTACCAGCCGTAGTTGCCGCCGGAACCGCAGTGATCGGATGCCACGTAGTTGCAGAAGTCGTCGTCCATATCAAATACGGAACCCACCAGAGACAGGATACCGATCTCCATCTCCTCGGCGTTGCAGGCGTCGATCCAGGCGCCGCGCTCCATTACCTGCACTTCGGCGTCCAGGCCGATCGCGTTCAGCGCGCTCTGCAGCCAGGTGGACAGGGCCGGATAAGGGTCGGGCTGATAGGAATTGATCACCACGTGCAGACCCACGTTGCCGCACTCTTCGACCAGCTTCTTGCCCTCTTCCACATTGTAGGTGATGCGGTTGGGGGAATCATAGTCGGGATTGCAGTTGGTGGCGGTGTTGTCGCCGGGATAACGGGTGGTAAAGCCCATGCCGTCCACGCCGACCGTCAGGGCGTCTTCCGAATTGATCGCATAGGCGACCGCCTTGCGCATGCGGACGTCTGCGAAGGTGCCGCTCTTGTAGTACATATGGACGTTCTCATAACGGGCGCCCTTGTACTCGGTGAAGTGCACGCCCTCGGCGGCCTTCAGGGTGTCGTAGGTGGAACCGGAAGCCGGGCTCCAGGACAGATCGATGTCACCGGTCTGCATGGCGACCATCAGGCCGTTGGTGTCGGTGATGTTGAAGATCTTGGCTTTCTTGATGTTGGAGGTCTCGCCCCAGAAGTCCTCGCGGGCTTCAAAGCTCATGGAGACGTTGTACTCCCACGCGGTCACGTTGTAGGGGCCGGAGGAGATGATCTTGTCCACACTGGTGCCGTATTCGCCGTTGCAGGAATTGTAGAAGCTCTCGGACACGATGGAGGTGGTGCCGGGGGCCGCAACGCGGGCCAGGAAGCAGGGATCGTTGTACTTTAAGGTGACCTTCAGGTTGCTCTCGTCCACCGCTACCGCGTCCTCAAGGGCTGCGAAATAGTGGGCGCGCATGGAGCTGGCCGCCGCGCTCTTGATGCTGAACGCGCAGTCGCTGGCCAGGATCTTGTCGCCGTTGCCGAACGTAGCGTCGTCACGGATGTGGAAGTTGTACTCGGTACCGTCTTCGTTCACCGTGTAG
>CACZPX010000099.1 GCA_902783095.1 uncultured Lachnospiraceae bacterium | reverse complement strand
GTCCCTGCGCCGGTCCATCACCCGTCTGATGCTCTCGCCGTAGCCGTCGTAGCGTTCCGCCAGGGCGGTGAGCGTCTCCAGTCTGGAGCGCACGCCCTGCAGGCGGCTGAACACGTCGGAGAGCCTGCGCTGCAGACCGTCCTTTTCGTGTTCCTCCTGTTCCTGCGCGGTCCGCGCCGCAGTGAGCCGGTCGGCCGCCTGCCGGCCCTCTTCGGCCAGCGTCTCCAGCTCTGCGGTGAGCCGGTCCGCCTCCGCGGCCGCGGCCTCTGCCTGTTCGGCCGCCTTCTTGCGGGCGTCCTTCGCCGCTTCGCGCCGTTCGCCCAACTGCCCGCTCTCGGTGATGATGCGCTGCTCGTCCGCGGCCAGGCGCTCGCGTTCGGACGCGTGGGAGAAGAGCTCCGACTGCGTCTGCTCCAGCTTGTGCTCGTGGATGCGGATCGCATCGTCCGTCTGCGCCAGTTTCTCTTCCGCCTCGGCCAGCGCGTCGTCCGTCTCGTCCACGGCGATGTTTACCCGGCCCTTTTCCTCTATCAGCGCCTGCTTTTCCTCCAGGCGCTTCTTGTAGTCCTCTTCCAGCGTGATGATGCGGTTTTTGATGTCGTCCGCACCCTTTTTGAGCGCGCTGATCTGCTCGGAGAGCAGGGCGATCTGCCCCTCGGCGGACTGCTTGCGCACGCTCTCGCGGTTGTAGCATTCCCGCTCCTCTTCGATCTGGCTCTCCAGGCGCTCCCGCTCGGCCACGATCTCCTCGTAGTCCGACCGCTGCTTTTCCAGGGCCGCCCGGGTCTCCTCCAGATCGCCCTCCAGCACGGCGATGCGCTCGTCGGCCGCGTTCAGCCGCTTGGTGACGTCCTCGGACTCCTTAAAAAAGGCGCCCACCTCGTAGGTCTTTAACTCGTCCCTGTAATTCAGATAGGTGCGCGCCGTGGCGGCCTGCTGCTTTAGCGGGCCCAGGCGCCGCTCCATCTCCCCGATCACGTCCTTCACGCGCAGGATGCTGTTCTGCTCGTCCTCCAGCTTTTTGATTGCGGCGTCCTTGCGGCGGCGCTGCTTGACGATGCCGGCGGCCTCGTCAAAGAGCTCGCGGCGCTCCTCCGGCTTGGAGCTTAGGATCTTGTCCACCTGGCCCTGCCCGATGATGGAGTAGCCCTCGCGCCCCACGCCGGTGTCGTAGAACATCTCGTGGATGTCCTTTAGGCGGCAGGGCGCGCCGTTTAGGCGGAACTCGCTCTCTCCCGAACGGAAGGACTTGCGCTGCACCACGATCTCGTCGTAGTCCGCCGCCAGCCCGCGGTCCGAATTGTCCAGCGTAAGGGTGACGGAGGCAAAGCCCTGCGGTTTGCGCACGGCGGTGCCCGCAAAGATCACGTCCTGCATGCTGGATCCACGCAGGCTCTTGGCGCTCTGTTCGCCCAGCACCCAGCGCACCGCGTCCGCGACGTTGCTCTTGCCGCTGCCGTTGGGTCCCACGATACCGGTCACGCCGGGCGAAAACTCAAATACGGTCTTATTTGCAAAGGACTTAAAGCCCTGCAGTTCGATCTTCTTTAAATACATATGCTCACTCTTTGTCTTTTGCGATCAGTGCCCGATAGGCCGCCTGCTGTTCCGCGGCCTGTTTGGACCGGCCGGTCCCCGTCCCGCGCACGGCGCCGTCTATCAGGACCTCCACGGTAAAACGCCTGTCGTGGTCCGGTCCCTCCGCGCCCGTCAGCCGGTATTCAATAGGAAGGTTTCCGCCGTGCTGGCACTGTTCCTGCAGAATGGACTTGCTATCGAAAAAGAACTGCCTGTGTTCGATGTCGTTCGTCAGAAAACGTTCCACAAATTCTTTTGCATTAGCAAACCCACTGTCCAGATAGACGGCGCCGATCAGCGCCTCCACCGTGTTTTCCAGTATGGACTCGCGGTCCCGTCCGCCGGTGCTCTCTTCCCCCCTGCCAAGCAGCAGGTACTGCCCCAGTTCCAGCTCGCGGGCCAGCGCCGCCAGCGAGGCGCGGCATACCAGTCTGGAACGGATGCGGCTTAGGTCCCCCTCCGGCAGCGCCGGATAGCGGTCGTACAGCACCCTGCTCACCGCGAGTTCCAGTACCGCGTCGCCCAGAAACTCCAGCCGTTCGTTGCAGTCCGTATGGGACAGCCCGTGCTCGTTTACGTAGGAACTGTGCGTCAGCGCCTGCCGCAGCAGGCCGGCGTTCCCGAAATCGTGCCCGATCGCGGCCGTCAGCTTTTTAAAATCCTTTGTCTTTTTCATCCTGTACATAATCAGGGGGCCGGTGCTCCCGGCCCCTTTCTCTTACGCCAGCGCTTTCTGCAGCTGTTCGATCGCGTCTCCCACCGTCTGGATGTCCATCGCGGCTTCATCGGGGATCTCTATGTCAAAGGCGTCCTCCATATCCATGACGATCTGCAGCTGGTCCAGGGAATCGGCTCCCAGATCGTCCTTAAAGGTCTTGTCCTCCGTGACGTCGGCCGCATCCATGTCCAGCACGTCGGCGATGATCGCTTTCACCTTTTCGTTGATATCCATCGTGTCAGTCCTCCTTGGTACTATTGCTATCTTCATGCGACGCCGCCTCTGTGCCGAGTGCGTGTCGGATCTTCTCCACGATCTTCTGGTCCCGGAAGGTGATGCACTGCAGCAGCGTGGTCGTGACCTCGTGCGCCCTGGCGCTGCCGTGCGTCTTGATGACCAGGCCGTTTAAGCCCAGCAGGGGCGCGCCGCCGTATTCGGAGGCGCTCATGCCCTTTAAGGAGGCTTTCAGCGCGGGCTTTACCAGAAGCGCCCCGATCTTGGAGCGCAGCGTGCTCATAAAGCCCTTTTTCACCATGCCGATCAGGGCGTCCGCGGTGCCCTCGTACAGTTTTAGGATGACGTTTCCCACAAAGGCGTCGCACAGAATGATGTCCGCCGCGCCGTGCGGGATCTCGCGGGCCTCGATATTGCCGATGAAATTGATGTCCGGGGTATCCTGCAGCAGCGGATAGGCCTCTTTGGTCAGGGCGTTGCCCTTGTCCTCTTCCACGCCGATGTTGACCAGACCCACGCGCGGGTTGGTCACGCCGATCACGTCGCGCAGGTAAATGGTGCCCATCTGCGCAAACTGCACCAGGTGGTTGGGACGCACGTCCACGTTCGCGCCGGAGTCGATCAGCAGCGCGATGCCCTTGACGGTGGGGATGATGGCCCCGATAGGCGTGCGGTCTACGCCGCGGATGCGGCCGACGATCAGCTGTCCGCCCACTAACACCGCGCCGGTGCTGCCGGCGGAGACGAAGGTGTGCGCCTTGCCCTCCTTGACCAGGTTCAAGCCCACCACGATGGAGGAATCCTTCTTGCGCCGGATCGCGTTCACCGGCGGTTCGCCGGTCTCGATCACCTCGGAGGCCGGCACGATGCTGATCCGCTCCGGATCGTACTCGTGTCCGGTCAGCGCCAGACGGATGCGCTCCGGATCCCCCACTAAGAGGATCTTCAGTTCTTCATTCTGCGCGGCCGCGTTCAACGCGCCGGTCACGATCTCGCCGGGGGCGTTGTCACCGCCCATGGCGTCCAATGCAACGATGGTCCAGTCGTCCTGCATGTCCGTTTCCTCTTTATTATGCCTTTGCGCCGCCGAAGATCATCGGCATCACTTTTTTCGTATAGTCGGCCAGGCTGTAAGTCCCGCCCGCGATGCAGTAGTCGTAGATGATGGCGCGCTCGCAGATCGTGTAGAGTTTCGCGATCTCGTAGCCGGGCAGGTCGCCGCGGATCTGTCCGCGCTGCTGCCCCTCGTCCACCAGTTCGCTGATCAGGCGGAAATACAGGCGGTTCTGGTTCAGCAGGTGCTTGTTGCCCTTGGTGATGACCTGCGAGGAATACAGATAGCTCAGCAGGTCGATCGGGATCTCCCGGCCGATCATCTCATGCGTGCGGACCGTGAGCGTGATCAGCTTGTCAAAGCTGTTCATCTCCGGGTCCATTTCCTTGATGAGTTCCTCGTATTTGCTGTCAAAGATATCGGAAAGCGTGGAAAGGAGCTCGTCTTTTCCGGAGTAATAATGATAGAAACTCCCCTTGGACGTTCCGGATACCTGAATGATATCGTCAACTGTCGTGTTCTCATAGCCCTTCTCGTGGAAGAGCTGCCAGGCGACTACCGCGATCTTACGTTTTGTCTCGTTACCCTTGTTCATTGCATGTCCTCTGCTCAGAATCCTATCTATATTACCATCTTCCTTTTTTCAAGTAAAGAGAGAAAATCGCCCCCGCGCGGCATTTAAAATTCCGTTAAAAATAAAGCAAAGAACTTTGGAAATCAAGTAAACGAAAACGGATTAGTTTTTAATTAACTTGATGAAATCCCTGTGGAAAATATAATGAAAGCAGGGTTTCATTTCCCAATATCCTATACCTATTAAGGAGAGAAAACGATGATCATTGGAGTACCGAAAGAGATTATGCACGGCGAGAACCGTGTCGCTGCGATTCCGGAGACGATCCAGAAGTTTGTCCAGGACGGCCATACCGTACTGGTGGAAAAGGGTGCCGGACTTGGTTCTTTCTTTGCCGATGAAGACTATGCCGCTGCCGGCGCCGAGCTGGTGGATACCGCAAAGGAAGTTTATGACCGTGCCGCGTTGATCTTAAAGGTAAAAGAGCCTCTGTTCAACGAAGAATACCAAATGGACGAAGTGGATATGATGCACAAGGGACAGTTCATCATCACCTTCATCCACCCCGCCTCTCCCGTCAACCATGAGATGGTCAAGAAGATGGCCAAGAACGGCATCATCGGCCTGACCTGCGACGGTGTGCCGCGTATCTCCCGCGCCCAGAAGATGGACGCTCTGACCTCCATGTCCACCTGCGCCGGCTACCGCGGCATCGTCATGGCTGCCGAGAAGCTGGCCAAGTTCATCCCGATGACCACCTGCGCCGTGGGCACCATGAAGCCCGCCAACGTGCTCGTGATCGGCGTCGGCGTCGCCGGCATGCAGGCCCTGGCTACCGCCAAGCGTCTGGGCGCCAGACTGTACGCCGCCGATATCCGCTCCATGGCCCGCGAGAACGCGACCAGCCTGGGCGCCAAGATCGTCGAGCTGGGCGTGCCGGATGAGGTCGCCGTGGGCGAGGGCGGCTATGCGCTGCACCTGTCCGACGAATGGCTGGCGAAAGAGCACGAGGCCTTAAAGGACGTCGTCAAGGATATGGACATCATCTTCCTGTCCGCGCTGGTACCGGGCAAGCTGGCTCCCGTGCTGATCACCGAGGACATGGTCAAGTCCATGGCTCCGGGTTCCGTCATCGTCGATATCGCCATCGACCAGGGCGGCAACTGTGCCATCACCACCCCGGGCATCGAGGACGTCAAGTACGGTGTCACCATCGAGGGCATCAAGAACATCCCCGGCTTCCTGCCGACC
>CACZPX010000098.1 GCA_902783095.1 uncultured Lachnospiraceae bacterium | reverse complement strand
CGGCGCCAGCAGGTCCACGCCGCAGAGTTTTTCAAAAAAGGCGGTCTCGTCCGGATATTTGTACATCAGCAGGGACTGATAGGTGGAAAGCTGCATCTCCACGCCGGGCGTCATCTTCGCGTCTTCCAGCATCACCGAAAGGAAACCGATGTGGCTGCGGGACAGCGCGAAATTGATCTCGCGGCGGCAGTTCTGCGACTGCAGGGAGGATTCGGAGACAAAGGCGATGCAGGCGGTGCTGTTGGCCAGGTGCGTCGCGATGGACTCCGGCCACTCCGTACCCGGATCGATGCCCTCGTCGTACCAGAGCCGGAACCCGGCGTCCGAAAGCTGCTTTAATATGGGGAAGACCCTTTTGGAGTCTCTGTGACTGTAACTGATGAATATGTAAGGTTCTTTGCCCTCGTAGGGCTTTACCAATACTGCCATGACAGTCTCCTGCTTTTTGTATTTGGATTTATTATAGCACGGCATCCCGCCGGATTTCAACATTTTGACGCGCGGTCTGCCGTCCCTTTGCACGCCGTCCAGCCCCAGGGGGCCGCCGCGCAGGCCGGCCGTTTCCGGCCCCGGATCCGCACGCGCGGGCTTGCCATTTTCCGCCGGGGCGGGTACACTCTAACCGTGTCCCGTACACGATCCCAAACAATGGAGGCGCCATGAACATCACCAGCAGCATCACCTTCCTTCCCTGCTCGGACATCCGGGCAACCGAGGCCTTCTACCACGGCCTGCTCGGCCTGCGCGTCGCGCAGCGCCAGGGGGACAATCTGACCATCTTCGACACCGGCTACGGCTATTGGGGATTCTGCGCCTATGCGGACGGCCGAAAACCGCTTTCCGGCCCCAAAGGAGTCTGCCTGTCTTTAAACCTGCCGGACAATCAGGCCGTCCTGGACGCCTACGAGCAGCTGAAGGACCGTGCCCGCGTCTGGCGCGCGCCCGTTCTGCACCCGGACTTTCCGGTCTTCTCCTTTTTTATCCTGGATCCGGACGGCTATCTGGTGGAGTTTCAGAAGATCAAAGAGGCGCTGTGAGGCGTCTTTTTTTACGGCCGCGCCGGCAGCCTTCCGCCGCATCCCGCTCTTTCCAAAGCGGGGAAAACTGTCTATAATGTGACCAGAAATACACTTTGGAGGCGATTGGTTATGAAAGAATTGCTTCGTACCCTGGTATCTCTGCCCGGCCCCTGCGGCTTTGAGCAGCCCGTGATCCGCTACCTGTATGAGCGGCTGAAGGACGTGGCGGACGAGTGCACCGTCAACGGCCTGGGCGACCTGATCGTCGTGAAGAAAGGCGCCTGTCCCGGTCCCGTCCTGGCGGTGAGCGCGCACACCGACGAGGTCGGCTTCATCGTCAAGAAGATTCTGGACAACGGCCTGATCCGCTTTGAAAAGATCGGCGGCCATGACGACCGCATCCTGCTGGCGCAGCGCGTGCTCGTCAACAGCGCCAACGGCCAGCACCCCGGCGTGATCGGCACCATCTCCGCCCATATGCAGAAATTTGACAACACCTCGCTGGTGCGCGGCCACCGCGAGCTCTATATCGACGTGGGCGCCGACGACGCGGCAGAAGTGGCCGCCATGGGCATCCGCGTGGGCGACTGCATCACCTGGGACTCTCCCATGGTTGACGCCGGCAGCCACCGCGTGTACGGACACGCCTACGACGACCGCTGCGGCTGCGCCATTCTGGCAAACGCGCTGGAAACGGTGGACTTTTCCCAGGTCCACGGCACCGTGATCGGCATCTTCTCCACCCAGGAAGAGGTGGGCCTGCGCGGCGCGCACGCGGCCGCCACGCATCTGCACCCCGACGTGGCGCTGGCGGTGGATGCGACCGTGGTCGCGGATACGCCGGAGAGCATCAGCGAACACACCTTAAAGCTCGGCGCGGGCGCCGGCATCAAGGTGATGGACGCCAGCCTGGTCGCGGCCAAATCCGTGTGGCAGTTCATGGAAAACGTGGCCAAAGAAGAGGCGATCCCCTACCAGCTGGAGATCTTCATGGGCATCGGCACGGACGCGGGCGCCTTGCACATGGGCATCGGCGGCGTCCCCTCGGGCGTGATCTCCATCCCGTCCCGCTACGCGCACTCCTGCGTGGAACTGATCGACCTGGAGGATTTTGAAAACGCCGGCAGGCTGCTGAACGCCTTTATCCTGCACATGCGGGATAAGGAACAGTTCGCCTTTCTGCAGTAAATAAAAGAGGCGCTCCTGTCAGAGCAGGGACGCCTTTTTGGTTCGTGAAGACGCGGGGACGGTCCTTTCTGTCATCATCTCCGATGATGACAGAAAGGACCGTCCCCGCGTCTTCACATATTTTTTATCTGCACTCCAGCAGGATGTCCGTCAGCTCCTGTACGGTAAACGCTCTGGGGCAGCCGCCGGTCAGCTGCGTGGAGGCCGCGATGGCCTGCCAGTCGGTGTCCGCGGGAATGCCCATCTGCGCAAAGGAGGACGGCAGCCCCACTTCCTTTACAAAGGCCGCCAGCTCGTCCACAAAGGCCTGCGCCAGCTGTGCCTGCGTTCTGCCTGCCGGGTCCACGCCCCAGACGACCTGCGCCAGCCTGGCAAGCTGCACCTCCGCCTCCTTGATCATATGCTGATACATCACCGGGTGGATCACCGCCAGACCCTGCCCGTGACTGCAGTCCGTGTAGGCGCCCAGCTGATGCTCCAGCATATGTGCCTGGAAGTCTGTCTTTTTGCCGATCTTGAACACGCCGGTCTCGGCCATGCCGGAATCCCAGATCAGTTCGCTGCGCGTGAACAGATCGTCCGGCGCCTCCAGCGTTTTGCGCATGCTGCGGATGATGTTGCGCAT
>CACZPX010000097.1 GCA_902783095.1 uncultured Lachnospiraceae bacterium | reverse complement strand
TTTTGGTAAGCTGCTTTCTTTTATGTAAGCGTTCCTGAACTGCCGCAGGATACCAAACCGCCGTCAGTCATCCAGCCACGTCACCGCACCGCTTCTGATGTCGTAGACAGCCCCGGTGATGCGGATGCCCGTCATCTCAGGGTGCTCCGCAAATTCCGTCCGCAGCTTGGTCACGCCGTGCGCCACATTCAGGCGGCAGGCCGCGTCCGGGTCCCGCTCCGGACCGACGGCTTCCAGGATGTCCTCCGTGATATAGCGGATAAATCCGTCCGCACATCCCGCAAGCGCCGCCGCCACCGCGCCGCAGCCGGTATGTCCCAGCATCACGACCAGCCGGCAGCCCAGGTGCGCCGCCGCGTACTCGATGCTGCCCATCTGGTGGTTGTCCAGCACGTTTCCCGCCACGCGGATCACAAACAGCTCTCCCAGCGCCGCGTCAAAGATCTGCTCCGGGATCACCCGCGCATCCGAACAGCAGATCACGATCGCATAGGGGTGCTGGCCGTTTTCGGCCGTATCCAGACGGCGCGACGCGTCCGACGTGCGCATATACGTCCGGTTTCCCGCTGTCATCCGTTCTATGTTGGCCTTCGTCATCCTCCGTTTCCCGCCTTTCCTGTTATTCGTCCCCCGTCTGCGCCGCGGCAGTCCCTGCCGCAAGCCCTTCCGTGCACAGCGCGGTCACCTCTCCCGGTGTCCGTGCCAGCGCGGCCGCCCCGGCCTGCAGCAGTTCCTCCGCGCTGCCGTAGCCGTACAGCACGCCGATCGCGGCTATGCTGGCTCCCTTTGCGCCTTCCATGTCAAAGCGGCGGTCGCCCACCATGACGGCGTCCCGCTTATCCCGCACGCCCAGGGCGTCCAGGGCCGCGGCGGTCAGCTTTTCCTTGATGCTGAACCGCTCCTTTTTGTCCGGCGCCGAGACCGTCATAAAAAAGTCCCGGATCCCGTGATGCGCCAGCACCACCTCCGCCATCTCCAGCGGTTTGGAGGTGACCAGCGCCAGCTTTTTGCCGGCCGCCTTCAGTTCCGTGAGCATCTGCCGCACGCCGTCGTAGAGCGGCGCCGCGTAGACGCCCTCGCGCTCGTAGTACTCGCGGTACCAGGCCACGGCCTGCAGCGCCCGCGCCTCGTCAAAGCCGTAAAACTCCGTAAACGACGTGTAGACCGGCGGTCCTATGAATTTCTTGAGCGTGCTTCTGTCCTCCACCGCGATCCCGCACTTTTCCAGTGCGTACACGGCGGAGTCGATGATGCCGAACTCCGACTGGATCAGCGTGCCGTCCAGATCGAACAAAACGTATGAAAAACCCTTCTGCATTGGTCTGATGCTTCCTTTTCTTCTGATGCTGCGTTTGAACCGGCTTCTGCAGCTGCCGTTACGCGCCTTTGGCCGGTTTTGCGCTTATTCCCGGTTTTATATCTCCTTATCCGCCAGCGGCGCGCCGCAGAACTGGCAGAAACTGCGGCTGCCCGCGCGCACGCGGCTTACCGCGCCGCACTTGGGGCAGGATACCGAGACAAAGCCCACGCCGCGCTCGTGTATCATCGCGTCGCCGATCACCACGCGGGGCTCGCCGTCCCGGTAGAGCACGCAGCCCCGGAAAAAGTTCTTCTGAAACAGCGCGGACAGCTCCTGTAAGACCGCGTCCGGCGCTTTGCCGGTCTGCCGCGCCAGTTCCGACAGCGTCACCACGCCGTCCCGGTCGTTGGAAAACAGCCGCTCGTAGCCTTTTGCGGCCTCTGTCTGACGGCCGGCCAGCAGACCTTTTACCGTCAGCCACGCGCCGCCGCCGATACCGAGCACCGTGAGGATCACCGTGCCGGCGTCAAAGCCTTCGTCGCCGGTCAGGCCGCCGGCCAGCGCCAGCAAAAAGAAGATGAGCAGACCGATGCCCCAGCGCAGCGAGCGCTTTTTCTGCTTTTCCATCTCCACCAGCCGTTCTTCCGAAAGATATCGATACTCCCACGGGAAAACCATAGACACTCCTTGCGGCGGCGCCTGTCTATCCGGGCCGCCCCTCTTATACGGTTTATTCTATCATATACGGTGAAAAAAGAAAACCGGGCCGCTGCCGGCCCCGGTATTCTGCTCTGTTCAAACGGCGGACGCCTTATACGATCCCGCCGCGCGCCGCCGCGATCTCCTCCATGGAGGCGTCCGGCCGGGCGTAGCCGATGTTCTCCGCAACGGTCCCGTTAAACAGGAAGGTATCCTGCAGCACCGGCGAGATGTTTTTGCGCTGGCTCTCCAGCGTCACCTTCTGCAGGTCGTGCCCGTCTATCAGGATGCGGCCGGCCTGCGGCTCGTAAAACCGGGAGATCAGCTGGGTGAGCGTGGTCTTGCCCACGCCCGTGGGCCCCACCAGGGCCAGCATCTTTCCGGGCTCGCAGGTAAAGGATACGTCCTGCAGCACCGGGCTTCCCGTCTCGTAGGAAAAACTCACGCGGTCGAAGGTCAGCTCGCCCTTCTGACATGTCTTTCTTATATAAAGCGGCCGGTCACGCTCTCCGCACAGGCCTTCACCTGCGCCGGCGTGCCGCAGGCCACCACGCGGCCGCCGTCTTCGCCGCCGCCGGGCCCCATGTCTATGATGTAGTCCGCGCTGCGGATCACGTCCAGGTCGTGCTCGATCACGACCACGGTCGCGCCGTTCGCGATCAGCGTCCGGAACACGGAGAGCAGCGTCTGCACGTCCAGCGGGTGCAGGCCGATGGTGGGCTCGTCAAACACGAATACCGCGTCCGTCTGCAGCCGGCCCATCTCGCTGGCCAGCTTTAAGCGCTGCGCCTCGCCGCCCGACAGACTGGGCGTGGCCTCGCCCAGGGTCAGGTACCCCAGTCCCAGGTCCTTTAACACCTGCAGCCGGGGCGCCACGGTCTTCATATCCGCGCAGAAGGACAGCGCGGTGTTGACGTCCATGGCCATGAGCGCCGGCAGAGACCGTTCCTCCCCTGCTTTGTTGCGGTGCCGCACGGCGTAGGCCGCCTTGGCGCAGCGCGCGCCGCGGCAGTCCGGGCAGGGAATGTCCACGTCCGGCAGAAACTGCACGTCCAGGCTGATGCTGCCGGTTCCGTCGCAGGTGGGGCAGCGCAGGCTGCCCGTGTTGTAGGAAAAATCGCCGGCCTTATAGCCCTGCGCCTTCGCGTCCGCCGTACGCGCGTAGAGCTTTCGCAGTTCGTCGTGCACGTTGGCGTAGGTCGCCACCGTAGAGCGCACGTTGATGCCGATGGGCGTGGCGTCGATCAGCTTTACGTGGGCGATGCCGGGCGCCTCCACGGTCTTTACGTGCGCCGGCAGGCGCCGGCCCTCCGTGGCCGCAGCCAGTCCCGGCACCAGGCTTTCCAGCACCATGGTGGTCTTGCCGGAACCGGACACGCCGGTCACCACGGTGAGCCTTCCTTTGGGGATGCGGACGTCCAGGGGCTTTACCGTGTGGA
The DNA here is from genome assembly GCA_902783095.1 of uncultured Lachnospiraceae bacterium. Classification (GTDB taxonomy): domain Bacteria; phylum Bacillota; class Clostridia; order Lachnospirales; family Lachnospiraceae; genus UBA3774. Next base: position 115 of record CACZPX010000097.1, on the reverse strand, counting down.
TGGCCGCCGTGGCAAGGCGTATGGCGCCGTCCGCAAACAGCGCCTCTTCCCGGCCGTCCGGCTCCCTTGCCGCCGTTTCGGCCCCCTTAAGAAACGGTCCGATGCGCGAGGCGGG
>CACZPX010000096.1 GCA_902783095.1 uncultured Lachnospiraceae bacterium | reverse complement strand
GGCAATGTCGCTGCCCATTGCGCCCATGGCGACGCCCACGTCGGCCGTCTTTAAGGCGGGGGCGTCGTTTACGCCGTCGCCGATCATACAGGCTTTCCCGCTGCGCTTTAAGAGCGTGATATTCTCAACCATTTCAAAGAACATCTGACACCGGTGTTCGAGGGAGAACTGGAAAAGCGGACGTCGGACGTTCCGACAGAGTATATGCTGAATCACATGGTCTGCGATTTTGCCGAGACCGTCCGCTGGTGGATGAACAACGACCGCTATTCACCGGAGGAGATCAGCAGGTTTTTCTTCAGCACCACGCCGTTTGCATAGACCGGCGCCGGCTGATGCGGCTGCCCGCGGTTGCCGTTTTGCTGCGTTTCATGTATAGTAATAACTGTAGATCATTTCCGTAACGAGGCTGGATCATGCGATTGGAGACCAGAGCCCTGGAGAAAAACCCGGTTTTCCGGACGGCCAGATGGGCGATGAATATCATGAAGAACAGGACCGTCATCATGCTCTCCCTGCTGGTGACGGGTCTTACCTATCTGCTGCTGCCTATGGGGAACATGAACGCGACCGTGATCATCGCGGCCATCGCGCTGATCGTCACCGCCTCGATCAATATCTACATCCATCTTTCCCCCTGGGACCGCACCGGGCAGGACGTCTTTTGGGCCGTGGTAAACGGGCTTCTGATCGCCTTTGCGGTCTTTTGCCTGATCTCCCCCGGGACGATAGAGCCTATCGTCCGCTATCTGTTTGCGCTCGTGACGATCGTCACCAATATCATCAACATCCGGGACCTGTGGAAACTGGAGCGGCGCGGCAACTGGAAGTTTTATCTGGGCGTGGGCGTGGCGGTCGTGATGATCGGGTTCGGGATCGGCCTGATGGTCGCCGGGGAGCGGGCCATCGAGTCCATGCAGCAGATTTTGGGCGCCTTCCTGACCGTCAACGCGCTGATCAATCTGGGGTATATCATCCGGATCAACAGAGAGGTCCGGAAGATGGAGCAGGAGATATTCTGGGACAATTATCAGAAGACCCGCGCGGCTTCCGCCGCACAGCCGGACGCAGCCGGAGCGCAGCTGCCGGCGGCCGTGCAAAAACAACCGGAGGAACGCTGAAATGGCAAAAAGCCGTCCTGCCTGCCCAAGGGGAGCGGAGACAGAGGCCTTTCAACAGCTGCAGACTTGCAAAAAGAGGAGAAGACTTATGTGGACCGGAGACTTATTCGGAACGGAAAAACCTGTCATTGCGCTGCTGCATCTGGATGCCCTGCCGGGCGAGCCGGCCTTTGCGGGCTCGCTGGATACGGTGATGGAGCATGCGGCTGCGGATCTGGCCGCGCTGCAGGACGGCGGAGCGGACGGCGTTCTGATCGCCAATGAGAACTGTTTTCCCATCACGCCGCATACGGACCAGGTGACGGTCATGGCCATGGCCGCTGTGATCGGCGCGCTGAAGGAGAAGATCCGGGTCCCGTTCGGGACCAACGTGGTATACGATCCCGCCGTGACGATCCGCATGGGGGCAGCGCTCGGCGCGGACTTTGGCCGCAGTGCGTTTTACGGCGCCTATACCGGGCCTTACGGCCTGCACACGGTAGATTTTGGCGAGATGGTGCGCCTGCGGGACCGGCTGGGACGGCCGGATTTTAAGCTGCTGTGCAAGTTCAATCCGGAGGGCGACGTGCGCCTGGGCACGTTTACCAACGCACAGCTGGTGAACAGCCTGTGCAAGGGCGGCTTTATCGGCGCGCTCTGCGTTTCCGGCCCCGGCGCCGGGCAGGAGGCCAGCTTTGACCTGCTGGCGGAGGTGAGCGAACTGGCGCATAAAAAGGGCGTTCCGGTGTTCTGCAACACCGGCTGCCGGCTGGATACCATAGAGCGGATCCTGTCCATTGCGGACGGCGCCTGCGTGGGCACGGCCTTAAAGGGGGACGACGGCCGCGTGGACGTCGATAAGGTGCGGGCCTTTATGGAAGCCGCGCGCCGGGCACGGCGCGCGTGTTAAAGGGTCGCCGCGCCGGACAATACGATAAAAACCGTTCGGAGCCACAGACGGCGCGTACCGCACCGGACTGCGGCTCTGTCTGAAAGGAGAAAAATATGGACCGTCTGCTGCTGGGCGTCGACGTGGGGACGCATGAGACAAAGGGGATGCTGGTGGACGGACGTTTCCGTCCCGTGGCGGAGGCGTCGCTGCCGCATGAGATTGAAAACCCGCGCCCGGGGTATTACGAGATGGACGCAGGGATCTGGTGGGATGAATTCTGCCGGATCACAAAGACGCTGCTGCAAAAGGCCGGCGCCAAATCGGCGCAGGTGGCCGGCGTGGGCGTGAGCGTGATGGGCTGCGACTGCATTGCGGTGGACGGGGACTGCCGGCCGCTTCGGAAGGCGATCCTGTACGGGATCGACGCGCGCTCGGCGCCCCAGATCGAGCGGCTGCGGCGCGAACTGGGAGACGACGGAGTGACCGCCCTGTTCGGCCATATCCCGCGCTCCGACGACGTGGCGACCAAGATCCTTTGGATAAAAGAGACGGAGCCGGAGGTCTTTGCACGCACGCACAAGTTCCTCACGGGTTCGTCCTACATGGCGGCAAAGCTGACGGGGAACTATACCATAGATACCTACCTGGCCAAGGCGGCCTTCCGCCCGCTGTACCGGCAGACGGACGGCGCCTATGACGCGGTAAACGGCCCGGCGTTCTGCGCGGCGGAGCAGCTGGCAGAGCCGCAGGACGTCACGGCGCCTGCCGGGACGGTCACGGAACAGGCGGCGGCGGAGTGCGGGCTACTGCCCGGCACGCCGGTGATCACGGGGACCGGGGACTCCACGGCGGAATCCATCGCGGCAGGGCTGCTCACGCCGGGAACGCTGTTTGCGCAGTTCGGCTCTACGCTGTTTTATATCTACTGCCTGCCGGAACGCATGCCGGCCTGTGACGCGGATCATTTCCCGGGCAGCAATCCCTTTACCATTCCCGGCAGCTTCGCCGCCATGGGCGGGACCAACTGCTGCGGCGCGATGACGGCCTGGGTGCGGGACACCTTTTATCAGGACGCGGTCGCGGCGCAGAAGGCCGGCGGCCCGTCTGCCTGGCAGGTGATGGCAGAAGAGGCGGCCGGCGTACCCGCCGGGAGCGGCGGGCTGGTGGTATTGCCCTATCTGTACGGAGAGCGCAGCCCCATTCACGACCCGCTGGCACGCGGCGTGATCTTTGGCCTGACGGGCAGTCACGGGCGGGCTGCGGTCTGCCGTGCGGCTCTGGAGGGAACGGCGTATTCGCTGGGCTCCCACCTGCGGATGTTTGCGGCGCACGGGCTGGAGCCGGAGGAGATCGTGATCGCGGGAGGCGGCACAAAAAATCCGCTGTGGATGCAGATCACCGCGGACGTACTGGGCCGTCCGGTAAAGGTGGCGCAGAGCTGGCAGACGGCCTGCTACGGAGACGCCTGCATGGCAGCGGTAGGCTGCGGCCTGCTGAAAGATTTTTCCGCCTTAAAGGCGGCGCTCCCGCCGGCGCAGACGGTACGGCCGGACCCGGAACGGCACAGC
>CACZPX010000095.1 GCA_902783095.1 uncultured Lachnospiraceae bacterium | reverse complement strand
TTTCGGCAGCGGCGGTTCTTTTCCCTTCCCGGACCCGATCCCACGGAGGACGACTATGCATTTTATCCATACGGGCGATCTGCACCTGGGTGCGGCGCCGGACGCCAACACTGCCTGGGCCAAGGAGCGGGCCGTTGCGGTCCGCAATACCCTGCCGCGCATCGTGGCGCTGGCCAAGATGGAAAAGGCGGACCTGCTGCTGATCTCCGGCGACCTGTTCAACCGCATCCCCATCCACAAGGAACTGAAGGACATCAACTACTACTTTTCCCAGATCCCCAAAACGCGGATCGTGATCACTGCGGGCAACCACGACTACCTCACCGACAACTCGCCGTACAACGACTTTACCTGGGCACCCAACGTGACCTTTATCGCCACGCCTTACGTGTCTTCCGTCTATTTTGCGGACATCAACACGGAGGTGCACGGCTTCAGCTACCACAGCCGCGAGATCACCGATCCTATATTAGACGGGATCCGCGCCCCCAAGGACGACCGTATCCACATTTTAATGGCGCACTGCGGCGATCCCACGCACGTGCCAGTAAAGCTGGCGGCGCTCGCGCGCTCCGGTTTTGACTACGTGGCGCTGGGGCACATCCACAAACCTCGCATCTTCAAGAACACGCGCATGGCCTACTGCGGTTCTCCGGAACCGCTGGACAACACGGATATCGGCCCGCGCGGCCTGCTCTCCGGCGACGTCACCAAGACCGGCTTTGACCTGCGCTGGCGCCGCATCGCGGAGCTGCAGTACCGCGAGATCGACGTGACCGTGGAGCCGGAGACCCTGGAGCCGGAGCTTCTGGACCGGCTGCGCGCAAAGATCGCGGAGCACCCGGACGACATCTACCGCATCACCTTAAACGGCGCGCGCGCGCCGGAGGTGAGCTTTGACGCGGATGCCATCGGCCAGCTGGCCAAGGTGTCCAAGGTGATCGACAACACGGAGCCGGAATACAACATCGCCAACCTGCTTTTGGAGCACTCCGGCGACCTGATCGCCCGGTTCATCAGCGAGCTGCAGGATTCGGAGGACGATCCGGTCCGCAGAAACGCGCTGTACTACGGGCTGAACGCCCTGCTGGATTCCAACTAAAGGAGACCGCCTGTGAAGATCAAACGACTCGCAGTCCATCATTTCGGTAAGCTAAAGGAACTGACGCTCAACTTTCAGGACGGGATCAACCTGATCACCGGCGAAAACGAGAGCGGCAAGTCCACGCTGCATTCCTTTTTCAACGCCATGTTCTTCGGCATGGAGCGTTCGCGCGGGCGCGGCGCCTCCAACGACGATTACACCCGCTTCCTGCCCTGGGAGGGCGGCTCCTACGCGGGCGTGATCGAGCTGGAAAAGGACAAAAAACTGTATTCCATCTCGCGCAATTTCCAGAAGGATGCGCGCGCGCTGATCATCACCAACGAGACGGAATCGAAGGACGTTCCGCCCACCACGGAGAACCTGCGCGGCCTTTTGTGCGACCTAAGCCCCGCCATCTACCGCAACACCGTCTCCATCGGCCAGCTCTCCACGGGCACCGGCCACGAGCTGGCGGACGAGCTGCGCAACCACATCATCAATTTAAAGACCTCCGGCAACGTGACCATCAACCCGGCGCACGCGCAGAGCAAGCTGGGCCTGCAGAAAAAGCGTCTGGAGAGCGCCTTTTCCAAATCCGCCAAGATGGAGGCGGAGGAGCTGACGCTCCGCATTGCCAGCATGGAGAAAGACCTGGACGGCTCTCCCGCCCTGCCCCGCGTCTCCAAGCTGGAGTACCAGAAGCAGGCGCTGGAAAACAAGACCCAGAACCTGGAGCGGCAGGCCAACAACCTGTCGGACGAGATCGCGGAGAGCGAGGCGACGCTGCGCAACCGCATGATCGCCTCCAAGGACGACGTGGCGGAACGCCTGGAAGATCTGCGCGCCTACAACGAGGAGGCGACCGAATACCTGGAGGACCACAGCTTCCCCATGCGCGGCGGCATCCGCATCCTGTTCGCGCTGCTGACGCTTCTTTCCGTATGCGGCCTGCTCATCGCGGGGTGGTTCGCCTACTCCTTCTTTACCCGGAACAACGTCCTGTGGGCCGGCATCATGGGCGGCGCGGCGCTGCTGCTTCTGATCATGACCGTCGTGCTGGTGGTGCTGCAGGTGAAGGGGGCGGATTTCCGCTTTGTTTGCCGGCGCATGTCGGAACTGTACGAGGACGAGTTCGGCGAGTACCCGGACGGCATCGGCCCGGACGAGGTCCGCGCGCTGGAAGACCGCTTAAGCCGCTACAATACGCTGTTTGACGTGATCGAAAACGACAAGGCGCAGCTTTTGTCCACCAGGCAGCAGCTTGCCGCCGCGCGCGACGACTACGCCAACGTGAGCCGCTCCTACGACGAGGCCAGACAGATCACCTGGCAGTACGAGCAGAAGGAAGTGGCCCTGCGCATGCTGCACGAGCGCATGGACGGCCTGGCTGACCAGCTGGAAAAGAACGCCCAGATCACCAAGGAGATCGAGGCCATCAATCTGGCGTCCGGCACCATCCAGAAGATCTCCGACGAGATGTTCGAATCCTTCGGTCTGTTTTTGGAGGAGACGAGCTCCGACCTGATCCGCAGCATCACGGACGGCGCCTACACCGGCATGATGATCGACGAGGATTTCAACATCACGCTGGAGCATCACGGCCTGCAGGTGCCCATCAACCGCGTCAGCTCCGGCACGCTGGACCAGGTCTACCTGGCCGTGCGCCTGGCCTGCGTGGAATTTCTGTGGCCGGACGAGTCCATGCCGCTGCTCTTTGACGACACCTTTGCGCTGTACGACAGGCCGCGCCTGCAAAAGACCCTGCAGTGGCTGTCGGAAAACTACGCGGGGCAGATCTTCATCTTCACCTGCCACACGCGCGAGGCGGAGCTTTTGGACGAGCTGCACATCCCGTACAACAACATTGCGCTTTCGTAAACCCCGGCCCGGGACCTTTTGTCCCGGGTCTTTTTTTGTGCAGCAAGCCCGGCAGGCGCGGCTGTGCCCGTACAGAGCCGCATTTGCCGGACGCAGGTCGTGAAGCCGCAGGCTGCGGATGCCCGCCGCTTCGTCCCGTATTGGTTGTATTACGGTTGTATTTCGGTTTTATTTTGGTTTCTTCCCGGTTGACTTCTGTCTCCCGCTTCGCTATACTTGCCTCACGGGAGGTGTTCTTATGACCATCGAAGAGATGCGTGAACGCAAAAGAGAGCTGGGGTTTACCAACAAATCCCTGGCGCATGCCTCCGGCGTCCCCATCGGCACGCTGCAAAAGCTGTTTTCCGGCGCCACCAAAGCCCCGCGGGCCGCGACCATTCAGGCGCTCACAAGCGTTCTGGAACGCCCGGGCCGCGGCACCTACAGCATCCGGAAGGAAGTGGTAGGCAAAAACCGCGGCAACTAC
>CACZPX010000094.1 GCA_902783095.1 uncultured Lachnospiraceae bacterium | reverse complement strand
CGCCGTATGGGTGATACAGGAGGCGCACCGCTTCCGCGGCATCTATCAGGAGTGCGTAAACGGCGCGGCGGAACTGCTGCGCGCCAGGCGCGACTACCGCGGCTTAAAGGAGCTGGGGGAACGCGCGGCCAAGGCCGATCCCTTTGCAGAATGGGAAGTCCTGATCGTGGAGGCGCTGGCCGGGATGGGCCGCTATAAAGAGGCGGAGGCCTTCTGTGAGGAGACCGTGGACCGCTACATCTGGGAACACGGACAGCGCACGGCGGCCTACGTACGCGCCATCTCCGCGCGCATGAGCGCGCAGCTGATGCATCAGCATGATTCGATCGACGACATTCAGGAGAAACTGATCGAGGCGGAGACGGCCGTGCCCGGCGGCTTTTACTGTTCCTATCCGGCCTTCCAGGAGGTTTACCGGATCCTGTCGCGAACCATGGACCGTCAGGAGGACCGGCTGTTTCTGATGCTCTGCACGCTGGTGGACGGCAAGGGCAACCCCATGCGGGAGGGCACCCGGCTGGACGAGACCTCCGAGCGTTTTATGGACGCCGTGCTTCGTTCCGTGCGTCACTCCGACACGGTGACCCGCTACGGCAAGGGGCAGTATCTGGTGCTGTTGGTGAATACCTCGCGGGAAAACTGCAGCGTGGTGCAGCGGCGTATCGACGTCAATTTCAAGAGCGGCAGGCAGCGGACCGGTATCGAATACCAGGTCAAGAGTGTGATCCTCAACCCCAAGAAATTCTTTGGAAAATAAGGAACAGACCTGTCAAAGAAAACGGCTGAACCTGCGGGACCGGCCGTTTTTTTTGCTGCTTTTGACGCTTTCTATGACGCATCTTCCTATAAAATGACAGCGTAAACAAAAAAAAGTGCGGCAAGCCGCGGGAACATAGAAAGCACTGAGCGAGGAGGAGACGAAATGAAGAAGAGCAAAGCGATGACGATCACCAGAAAGATGACCGCACTGCTGCTGGCAGCGGCCATGATCCTTCCGCTGTTTGCCGGGACCGCGCAGACCGCGTGGGCGGCTGAGAGCGTCTCCGAACCGCAGGAGACGGCCGAAAAGACCGCGGAGACCGCGGAGAGCACGGAAAATACCGAGAACGACGGGGCGGAAAAGACCCCCGTCGACGATACTGCGTCTGAGGAAGAGACCGTAGAGAGCTCCGAGAACGCCGAGACTGTTGAGAGCACCGAAAATACGGAGACTGTCTCCGATACGGAAGAGACGGCAGAAGTGCAGGAGAGCACCGCGTCTGTGGAAGAGACCGTGGAGAGCTCCGAGAACGCCGAGACCGTTGAGAGCACCGAAAATACGGAGACCTCCTCCGATACGGAAGAGACGGCAGAGGCGCAGGAGAGCACCGCGTCCGTGGAAGAGACCGAAGAGAACACCGAGAGCGCTGAGACCGAAGAGACCAAGGCTGCGGAAGAGACCGTGGAGAGCACCGAGAACACGCAGGCCGCCGAGACCCCGGAACAGACCACCGAGACCACCGAGACCGCCGAGCAGCCCACGCAGGAGCAGGCGATCCTGGTGAAAAAGCTGACCGTCTCCGACGGCCGGACCTACAAGGTGACCGTGACCTGCACCAAAAAGACTGCCATCCCCGCCGACGCCGTTCTGGAAGTGACGGAGATCGCCGAGGACCACGCCGATTACGAAGACTACGTGGCGCGCACCGCGGACGCCCTGAACGTGGACCGTCTGGGCTACGCCCGCGTCTTTGACATCTCCATCGTGAGCGCCTCCACCGGCGAGCACTATCAGCCCGAGACCGGCATCAAGGTCACCGTGAAGCTGACCGACCGTGAAGAGACCACCGAAGAGGCCAAGGTGGTGCACTTCGGCGAGACGACCGAGGTGATGGACAGCAAGGTCAAAGCGGACGGCACCGTGGAATTCAAGACCGATTCCTTCTCCGTATTCGTCATCACCGACGAAGACGGCACCGTGGTGACGCCCCGCGCCGTCTACCGCTTCTATGACGGCAATACCGAGGTGAGCGTGCAGATCCTCAAGGATCAGGAGAGCCTGCAGGACGTAGCCTATACCTGGTCCGACAATCAGGTGTTCCTGGGCTGGTTCCTCTATGAGAACAACACCTGGGGCGAGCAGGTCGTGACGGGCAGCCCCATCCAGATCCTGACCGGCAGCGAGCGGGCCGTGTACGGCAACAGCGTCGTGGCCGAGGAAGGCACGGACCGCGTGGAGATCACCGTGAAAGCCAGATATACGGCCGACTATGCGACCGTTTACTTTATGACCGAGACCATGAGCCAGAACGTGAACGAGGCAGGCGTGGTCTGCAACACCGCCCGCGTGGGCATGCCGGCCGGCGAAACGTCCGCGCAGTACGCCATCCCGGACGTGACGCAGCTTTCTGTGACCTCTGCGACCACCGGTTACCAGTTCGTGGGCTGGAGCACCTCCAGACCGGCCAAGAAGTACTACGCAAACGACAACCGCGAGCCCATCACGGAACTGACCGTGACCAAGGGCCAGAAGGTCCTGCTGTATCCGGTGTTTGCGCAGGCCAACTGGATGATCTTCAAGACCGCCCCCACCGGCAGCGGCGCATCCTACGTATCCCCCGCCTACGTGCGTGCGGGACAGACCGCTGCTTCCTCCTTCCCGCAGGATCCGGTATGGCGCGGCTACAAGTTCCGCTACTGGACGCTGACCCCTACCTTTGACGAAAACGGCGTGTTCGCTGCCTTTGCGGACGACGCGCAGCCTGAACCGTTTGACTTTGCGCAGAAGCTGACGGAGAACGTGACGCTCTACGCCGTCTGGGAATCCGGCTACACCACCTACACGGTGATCACCTGGACGCAGAAGGTGACGGACGGCAAGGACGCCGATCCGCAGGCCCGCAGCTATGAGTTTGCGCACCAGGAACTCCGCGAAGCAAAGGTCGGCGAAACGGTAGAGTTGACCGCAGCGGATCTGGCGCAGGAGCTCACCGGCTTCCATCACAGGACGGAGTCCTGCAGGGACAGCGCGGGCGTGACCGCTGCCTCCGGCGGCGCAAGCGTACTGAACGTCTTCTACGACCGCAACCTGATCACCATGCGCTTTACCGACGGCCGTGACAACTTTGTCTACACCGGCCTGTACGGCCAGTCCCTGGAGAGCAACGGCTACACCTGGCCGGACGGCATGTGGTACTATGAAAACGACGAGGGTTCCACCACCGGCATGAGCTTCTTAGGCGCCTTTGTCCTTCCGGACGGCGTGGCGGATGCGACGGGCTGTGAGATCGTTTTAAACCGGAACGGCAGCGCGGCCACCAAGATCCTGTTCTATCTGCAGAACGCGGACGGAAGCTGGCCTGCCCAGGCCTCCGATACCGGCAACGGGACCGGCGGGAAATTCATGTTCTCCGAAAAATACGACGGCTACACCGTGGACAGCTACCGCAGGTACTATATGTCCGGGAAAACCGTAAGATACGTGGACAACAACTGGGTCGCGGCCAGGAACGCGAACGGCAGTTTTAAGAGCGTTGAGACTTCTTCTTCCGGCTTCTTCGGCAAGACCTACTACACCCTGGAGATCCGCTACGCCCGCCGCACCTACGACATCAATTTCTACGACTCGATGGACGGGCAGCCGCTCACCGTAAAGACCGTGAACAGGACGGCGGCGCAGGTGATCGCAGACGTTCGCTACGGCGCGCAGACGGCCGGATTCTATCCGGCGGCGGACTTTGCCCCCGCGGCCAAGCAGCCCGGCTATACCTTCAACGGACGCTGGTTCTCCGACCGCGCGCAGACCGTTCAGGTGTTCTTTGAGGACCTGACGGACGCGGACGAGGCAAAGCTCTGGTACTACGTCGACGCCAGCGGCGAGAAGATCTACATCGACCGGACCGCCACCGCGGCCGAGCAGGCCATGACGCTGGACGCCGACGGCCGGGCATACGGCCGGGACGAGTACGAACTGCTCCCGTCCATGCCCATGCGCAACCTGGCCGTGTACGCCGGCTTTACGCACAACTGGTACTGGATCAAGATCGATCCGAACGGCGGCGAGCTGAACCCCGGCAGACCGGACGGCACCGATTCCACCTACTTCTGGCTGCAGTACGGCGGCGTGATCCGCGAATACGAGACGACCAGAGAGTATGTGCGCGACGATGCGGGTTCCTACTATTATCATTACGCGGAATTCAACACCCAGGATCCGAACGGCGAGCAGCCTTCTCCCCGCAGGGCCTGGTACAACACCGATCCCACCGGCACCGACGGTCTGCGCTACCGCAAGGCGGCCGGTCCGCAGGAAGGCTACGCGTTTGCCGGCTGGTACCGTGAAAACGAAGACGGCAGCCTGACGCCCTACAACTTTGACGCGGATATCGTGACCGGCAACACCGTCTTAAAGGCGGTCTGGAAGCAGCGCGGCGCGTTTGCCGTGGTGTACAGCACCGAAAAGGCGCTGGACCGCAACGGCAACGAGATCGCCGGCCTGACCGTGACCGGCAGCGCGCCCGCCGACACCTTCCGCTATGCGGAGAACGCGAGCGTGGTGGTCGCCTCCGGCGCAGTGGCCGCGGAAGGCCGCAGCTTTGTGGGCTGGTATTTCAATAACGAAGTCCTGACGGCGGGCGACGTGTTCACCGCCAACCCGCTGCTGGCGCAGAAGGATCCCGCCGCTGCGGAAGACGACAGCGCGGCCTACGACACCTTCGTCCTGTATCCGGTCTTTGCAGCGGAGAACGAGGGCGGCACGGAAGAGGCTGTGACCTGCCTGATCCTGGACGCCAACGGCGGTACGGTCACGGAAGGCTACGAATTCCCCGCACAGGCCGTAACGGCCGCAGACGGCGCGCAGGTGACGCTTTCCTGGTCCGGTCTGGCTGTCAACGCGGACGTGACGCTGCCCGGCACGCAGAACGGACTGAACGTCTTTTCCCGCAGCAACGCGGAGTTCCTGGGCTGGGCCTTCTCCCGCACGGCCAAGACGCCGGTGTTTACGGCTGGTCAGACGGTGGGCGTGGACAACCTGGCCGGAAACGGCTACAACGGCAGCGGCACCAACGTCCTGTACGCCGTGTGGCGCATGACGGAAGTCTCCGTTAAGATCCGCAAGGTGGACGCGAACACGGCCTCCCAGCCGCTGGCAGGCGCGGTCTTCACCATGGAAGACGGCCGCGTGCTCACCTCCGGCAAAGACGGCTATCTGGCAGACGAAGCGGGCAATACGGTGCTGCATCTGGCGGCGCCCGCCGTGCCCGGGACCGCGGCAACCTACGTTCTGACCGAGACGGCCGCGCCGGCCGGCTATCAGCAGCTGAACGGCACCCTGGTCATCACGGTGGACTATGACGGCACCGTCACCTTCTCTCAGGAAGACGGCGAGGCGCAGGAAGCCATTACGGCAAACGGCAGCCTGATCGTGACCGTGACCAACCGGAAGATCCCGGCTCCCACCGGCATGAGCTTTGCCTCCACCCCCTGGCTCTGGATCCTGGCGGGCGGCATCCTCCTTGCGGGAGCGGCCCTGCCGGCCTGCCGCAGACGCGGCGAAGAGGAAGAGGACTGACGGATCCGGATGCCGGACGATACGCAGACATCCGCCAGGAAAAAAGCCTAAAATTCATTAAAAACCGCAATCATCACATTCCTTTGACGCTTTCTGTGACGCTTTTGCTCACGGGAAGCGTTTTTCTGACGCGTTTTGTGACGGTCCAAACGGTAAGATGGCATCAGAAAAAAGAGAACAAGCCAGTCCGGAAGGGACGGCGGGATCCGGACCCAAGCCGGACGGAAACGTCAAAAGGACGTACAAAGAAAGGAGCACAAAATGAAAAAGACTATGCGCAGACTCGGAACCCTGGCCCTGGCAGCCATGATGACCCTCGGAATGACCGCGACCGCTCTGGCGGACGAGACCGTGACCAACGACCTGACGATCAACAAGCAGATCGTGATCAGCAACCCGGAAGGATCCTCCGTATACGGACCCGCCGTCACCTACACCTACACCCTCACCGCAGCAAGAGCAGGCGCGATCGTCAACGACGGGACCAGCGCCGCGGTCGTCAAGGCCGGCAAGCTGGAAGCCGCAGACGAGACCGTCAAGACCGTCACCTTCACCAACGACGAGACCGTAGCCGCCGCAGCGGAAGGAACGGTCATCGCAGGATCCGCAGCCTTCACCTTTGACGCAGCAAAGTTCGGCGCAGCCGGCGTGTACCGCTACATGATCACCGAGACCGCCCCCGAAAACTTCGACGCGGTGGGACTTACCAGAGAAGAGACTTACAACCCGGTCCGTTTCCTGGACGTGTACGTCAAGAACGGCGAGGAAGGCCTGGAGATCTACGGCTACATCCTGTTTGAGGGCACCGAGAACGACGGCATGACCGCCACCTCCGCAAAGTCCGACGGCTATACCGAAGACGAGGCCCAGGAAAACGTCGATACCTTCAAGACCTCCAACCTGACCGTCTCCAAGACCATCGCCGGCACCCTGGCCGACATGACCAACAAGTTCCCGTTTGAAGTAAAGGTAGACAGCGAGACCATCACGTCCGGCAAGTTCCTGGTAAACGGCGAGACGACGGACTTTGACGGCAGCTACGTAAACGGCGCCCTGGCCGAAGACAGCACCCTGGCCCTTGGAAACGGCGACCAGATCGTCCTGACCGGCATCCCGGTCGGCAACGCAGCCACCGCCTACACCGCAAACGAGTTCAACAATACGCCCGATACCTACAAGGTGAGCGGTGCCTATGACGGAGAGATCAAGGCCGGCGAAGCCACCGGCGTAGAAGCGGAAGCCTTATCCGCAGACGCAGCCGCGACCGCAGCCTTCACCAACACCCTGGATGCAGTCTCCCCCACCGGCGTCATCCTCCGCTTCGCCCCCTACGCGCTGATGCTCGGCGCAGGCGTTGCCTTCCTGATGATCAGCCGCCGCCGCAAAAGCGAAGAGGAGATCTGATCCGGACGATAACAACAGACCGTGAACGACACAGATCCCAGCCGCCTGCCCCGCGCAGGCGGCCGGGAGCGAAGACAGACCGGCAGAGAACAGCAAGCCGGTCTGTCCCCGCTCCGGACCGCCTGAGGGATGGATACAGGAACAAAGACACAAATCAACAATACGCTTTGACGGTCCTTTTGATACCGGACCAGGTAAGATAACAACAGGTACAGCGAAAGCGCCCACCGGAAAGGAGAAAGCATGACCACAGAAAACACCGCAGCCGCTGCAGCAGAAGCAAACGAGAACACCGAAAAGCTACAGAAGAAGGTCAGACGCTCGGAAAAGGGCGTAAAGCGATATCAGCGGTTCCTGCTGAAAGTGGTCCTCTTCATCGCCGTCCTGTGGGTCCTGTTCTTTAAGATCATCGGGATCACCCACATGCCGAACGAGGACATGTACCCCCGCATCGACGCCGGCGATCTGGTCCTGTTCTACCGGCTGGATAAGGACGTCAAGGCCCAGGACGTGATCGTGATCGAGAAGACCGCTCCAGACAGCAGCGAAAAGCAGCTGTACGTCAGCCGGGTCGTGGCGGTAGCCGGAGATACGGTGGAGATCAGCGAAGGAAAGCGCCTGGTGGTCAACGGACACACCGTGGCCGAGCCGAACATCTTCTACGACACCCCGGCCTACGAAGGCTTTACCGAGTACCCGCTCACCCTGGCGGAGGGCCAGTGCTTCGTCCTGGCAGACTCCCGCGAAAGCGGCGCCGACAGCCGCTACTTCGGTCCGGTAAACGCGGACGAGATCCGCGGGACCCTGATCACCATCATCCGCAGAAACAAACTGTAAGCGGCACGCTGCAGGCAGAATAAGCAAGAATAAGGAGAGGAGGACCTAAGAAATGAAAAAGAAGACGACCGTGGACACCGTGCTGGCCCGCATCGCCGGATCGGGCAGCAGACTGATCTCCCTGCTGTCCGGCCTGCTGGCAGCCTTCCTGATCCTCTACAGCGGCTACGTTCTGTACGATACGTTCTACACGCAGAATCAGGCCTACGCCTCCGGCTGGGACGTGCTGCAGTACCGCCCCGAGATCATCGAAGAGGGGACCGTTCCCCTGGCGGGCGGAGAGACCCTGATCAAGATCAACAAAGACTACCGCGCGTGGCTGACGCTCTACGATACCAATATCGACTATCCCCTGATGCAGGGCGCGGACGATCTGTATTACGCTTCCCACGACGTACACGGCAAGAGCAGCCTGACCGGCGCCATCTACCTGGCAGCCGCAAACAGCGGAGATCTTTCCGACAACTATAACCTGATCTACGGTCATCACATGGACAACGCGGCCATGTTCGGCGGCCTGGATTATTACACCGCAAAGGACTACTTTGACGCGCACCGGGAGGGTCTGCTGGTGGGGACCGACAGCCTGTACGACATGACCGTGTTCGCGGTGGTGCTGACCAACGCCTACGAGGGACAGGTCTACACCACGGGAGAGCGGGACCTGGCCGCGCTGCTCTCCTTCATCGAGGAAAACGCGCTGATCTTTGACGAAACGGCAGCTGCCGGCGCCGAAAAGATCGCCGCCCTGTCCACCTGTGCCGATACCGGAACGGACGGCCGGACCGTCGTGTTCGCCGTGCTGCGGGAACGGACCCAGGAAGAAGATTCCGTGGATCCCGCGGTGCCTGTAACGCCCGTGGATCCCGACACACCCGATACGCCTGCGGGTCCTGACAATCCTGATGCTCCGGTCGATCCCGAGGATCCGCAGGCCACTGTACGGCCCATGGGACCGGAGGAGATCGTGATCGTGGACGACCCGGTGGAAATGAAAGAGCAGGAGACCCCGCTGGCCCGCTTTACCAAGCCGTTTATCCCCACAGGCAGCGCCTTCGGGACGAACGCCTGGGCCCTGGTCAACCTGGTCTGCGTGATCCTCACCGTATACATGCTGCTCCCGCTGCTGCACCTGAAGGACAAGTTCCGCAGGGCCAGCCTGATGGACCGCGTCAACGAAGCGCAGGAAATGTACGACGCGAAGCGTTTTAAGCGCCGCTTCCGCATCGGCCTGGTGCTGGAACTGCTCGTGTGCGCCGCCGCTGTGATCCTCTTCATCTTCACCGAGGATATGAGCCAGCCCATGGTGCTGATCGACCGTTACACGCCCCTGATGCTGATCCTCCTGGTACTCTGCTGGTTCGTCGACGTACGGCTTGCCCGCTACCGCGAGGGCAGGGAAGAGATGCCCGCCGCGGCCGCAGCCGTACCGGCGCAGGCAGACTGAAAAGAAAAATCACCAAATATAAAAGAACGGGCCGGCAGATCCTGCCGGTCTGTTTTTG
>CACZPX010000093.1 GCA_902783095.1 uncultured Lachnospiraceae bacterium | reverse complement strand
GCCGTACGGCGGACACTGGCAGACTAACGGATGCGGACGCAAAGGCGTCGGAGCGAACAGCGCATGCCGGAAAGGAAGGCCTGCCCCGCCTGGTTCTGGATCCGGCGGCCTTTGTGACGGAGATCATTTCCTATAGTATAAAGAACGGGATCCCGGAAGCCGTACAGGCGCTTACGACGGAGGAACTGCTTCTGCTGAATACAGGCGCCCACGGCGCGGGCGGCGGACTCGCGACGGTGATCGGCAGCGCGGCAAAGAGCGTGGCCGGTGCGGCTGGCGCCACGGCAAAGCTGCCGGAAAAGGGCTTTCCGGAGCTGGTGATGGCGGACGGCCCCGCGGGGCTTCGTCTGAGCCAGAAATACTGGAAGCAGGACGGCGCGGCGTACGGCATAAGCGGCGGCCTGCCCGGTGGTCTGGGCGAGCTGATGCCGGCCTGGCAGACGAAGCTCTTAAAGCGCCTGGGCAAAAAACCGCCCAAGGGTGCGCGGATCCTGACCCAGTACGCCACGGCCATCCCCATCGGCACGGCGCTGGCGCAGAGCTTCGATCCGGAAACGGCGCGGATCTGCGGAGACGTGGTGGGCGGCGAGATGGAGCGGTTTGGCGTGCACCTGTGGCTGGCGCCGGCGCTCAACCTGCACCGGAGCATCTGCTGCGGCCGCAATTTTGAGTATTATTCGGAAGATCCGCTGGTAAGCGGCATCATGGCGGCGGCCGTGACGCGGGGCGTGCAGGCGCATCCCGGCCGCGGCGTGACGCTCAAGCACTTTGCGGCCAACAATCAGGAGCATAACCGCTACCAGAACAACAGTATGGTGAGCGAACGCGCCCTGCGCGAGCTGTATCTGCGCGGCTTTGAGATCGCCGTGCGGGAGGGGGCGCCCGCCGCGGTGATGAGTTCCTATAACCTGTTGAACGGTGTGCACACGTCGGAGCGGCGTGACCTGCTGGAGGACGTGCTGCGCAGCGAGTTCGGCTTTGAAGGCGTGGTGATGACGGACTGGATCGTGGCGATGATGACGGACAAAAAGGCGAAATATCCCGCCGCGGACGCGGGACAGATCGCCGCGGCCGGCGGCGAGCTGGTGATGCCGGGGAGCGCCGGAGACGTAAAGGCGATGAGAAAGGCGCTGGAGACCGGCGTGCTCACCGAAGCGCAGCTGCGCCAAAACGCCGCCCGCCTGTACGCGCTGGCGCAGCGGCTGCGGGGAAAGGCACCAGCCGGCGAAGACACGCCAATTTGTAAATCCCGTTGACCGTGATCTTAAACGTTACGGTCTTTCCGGCGAGTTCCTGGATATCATAGCCCTCCGGAACGAGGACGTCGATCGTAAAGGTCTCACCCACTCTGTGGCCGATCAGCTGTTCCTCGAAATCACCGATCGACGTGCCGGCGCCGACCTCCAGGTCCACGCCGGCCCCGAAGGTCCCGAGCCGCTCGATCTCCCTGCCGTCAAGCAGTTCGACATAATCGATATTGATCCGGCTGCCGTTCTGCACCAGCAGGCCGGAGGCGGTATTCAGCGACTTCAGCGTACGGTCGGCGTCATCCTTAAACGTGCGCGCGATGATGAAGAATTCCTGTTTGCCGGCATCGTACATGAGCCAGAACCGGTCTCTTGCGTGCCCCTCCTTCGGGTAGTCCATCAGCGCCTCGTAGTGGTCGGTCTCAAAGTGGAGATTCATCAGAACGCCGGAATACCGCGGGGAAAAGACCGCGCCGTCCCTGACGCCGTACAGGTGTGAACTGCTGAAAACGCCGCCAGAATATTCCTCCCAGACCAGGTACAGGTCGGAGCCGGTGTCCAACAGCGTTTCGCCGTTTTCGGCGTAAGGGACGCAGCCGTTGTAACCGCCCGAAAAGCGGCCGGCCTCGGAGATCTTTCCGCTGCTGTCCACAAAGTAGATCACAACGTCGTCGTAGCAGGCGGCGCCTTCATAAGAGAGCGCGCTCTCTTTGCCCGTCGCGCCGAAGGCTTCGTACAGGCCGTCCCGGTCGTAATCCTCATAGAAAAAGAAGATCTCGTTTTCCAGTTTCCGATTGACGTATTGTGAAAACAGCACATGGAGATACGCTTCCGTGTTATAACTGCCGGGATCGGCCGCTGTTGAAGGATCTGTTGCGGCAGGCTCCGCAGGAGTCCCGGCCGTGCCGGGCAGGTCCGGCGAGGAAACGCCGGGAACCGCGGCCGGGTCGGAGGTCGCATCACTGTTTTGCCGCAAGGCAAGGACCAGAACGAGCGCGAGTACGCCGGTCAGCACGGCCGCGGCCGCAGGCAGCAGAAACCTTTTTATGCGGTTGGGACGGGATTGCAGCAGTCTCTTGCACAGAATGTTGACCGAAGCGCGGATATACTCTCCGTTGACACTGGAAGAAAACGTTTCGCCTTCATAGTACGGGAGGCTATCCATGCCGGCGGGCATGGTCTCCGGCCATGAAAAGTTTTTCATCATGACCGGAATGATGTTTTTCTCCTTTTTTATCGCATAGCGGATCTCTTCCGCGACCCAGTCGCCTTCGTTAAAACAGCGGTCGAGCGCGTGCGGCGGGAGGACCAGAATAAAATCGTCGCATTCATCGATGATCCGGTAGATCTGGTTGTTGAACGCGCCGGCCCCCATGCTTTCCACATCGTAAAAGACGCGGTAGCCCCGCCGCGTCAGTTCGTCACGGAGGATCTTTCCGAAGTATTCGCCGCCCTCTCTTCTGTAGCTGATAAAAATCTGATGCCGCATCTCACTTTCTCCGGGGGACAGGCTGTCCGCCCGAGCGTTATTGTATCACTTGCCGGGCACAGGAGGAAATGTTTTTTGACGCTCCGGCAATTTTGCGGCGGACGGCCGCCTCGCCGGATCTGGCCGGGACGGGGACAGGCAGGCGGAACAGGGCCAGGCAGGCCGGAACGAGAAAGCGGCTTGCATTTCCGCGGGGATTCGGTTAGTCTTATAGTAATATGTTTACTGCATATAGCCAGAGACCGGGCCGGAGCGGCAGCCGGGCGGCTGAGGGATCATCAATAATCATACAGACGGGCGGCGGCGCCTGTCACGGAGGCAGAATGAAAAAAATCATCTTAACGGGCGGCGGGTCCGCCGGACATGTGACACCCAACCTGGCGCTGGTGCCGGGGCTTAGGGAACGGGGCTACGAGATCAAATACGTCGGTTCCGTGGACGGCATCGAAAAGCAGATCATAGAGGGCGCCGGCCTGGACTACGTGGGTGTGGCGTCCGGCAAGCTGCGCCGCTATTTTTCCTGGAAGAATTTCACGGACCCGTTCCGCGTGCTGAAGGGCTACCGGCAGGCCAAAAAGATCATAAAAGAGTGGAAGCCGGACGTGGTCTTTAGCAAGGGCGGCTTTGTGAGCGTGCCGGTGGTGCGCGCGGCGGCCAAAAAGAAGGTGCCGGTCATCACGCACGAGTCGGACATGACGCCCGGCCTGGCGAACAAGCTGAACACCAAACACGCCAAAAAGATCTGCTGCAACTTCCCCGAGACCCTGGCGTACGTGCCTAAGGCCAAGGGCGTGCTGACGGGCTGCCCCATCCGGTCGGAGCTCTTATCCGGCACCCCTACGGCCGGCCGCGTCTTCACCGGGCTTACCGAGGCCAGGCCGGTGATCCTCTTTATCGGCGGCAGCCTGGGCTCGCAGCACATCAACGAGGTGGCCAGGAGCGTGCTGCCGCAGCTGCTGCAGAAGTACCAGGTGGTGCACCTGTGCGGCAGGGGCAACCTGGACGAGCACCTGACCGACGTACCGGGCTACGTGCAGTATGAATACATCAGCGAGGAATTAAAGGACCTGTTTGCCATGGCGGACCTGGCGGTGTCCCGCGCGGGTGCCAACGCCATCTGCGAGCTGCTGGAGTTAAAAAAGCCCAACCTGCTGATCCCGCTGTCCGCGGCGGCCAGCCGCGGCGACCAGATCCTGAACGCGAAGAGCTTTGCCAAGCAGGGCTTTTCCGCGGTGCTGCCGGAGGAGGAGCTGACCGGCGAACGGCTGCTGGCCGAGATCGACGCGCTGTATGAGAACCG
>CACZPX010000092.1 GCA_902783095.1 uncultured Lachnospiraceae bacterium | reverse complement strand
CCTGTGCGCCGGATGGGTGCGCGGCGTCACGGCGGTCCGCTATGCCCCGCGCTACGGCTGCGGAAAGTGCCAGACACAGGTCCCCTGTGAGACCGGGATCCCCGGCGTTCTTTCCTGACGGCTGGTGGCGCCGTTCTCTGCGGTCCGTCAAATAATAAAACATTTGTATTTTGTTATGCGCCATTTGCATCATTCGATAACCGGTCTTTTCTCCCGCGGTTACCCTTTTGTTTCATCAGCGGCGTCTGACCCGAATGCTTTATCGGGCCGGGCGTTCCGTTCCGCCTTGCGGCATTGCCGTATATGCGCCGTTCCTCCGGTTGGATACGGCGCTGTTTTCTTTTCTGCGCCGTCAGTTTTCATGCTCTGCTTTTCCGCCTCGCTTATTCCGTTTTAGAATTATTTTGGCCCGTTTTCGGAATATAAACGATTGAAATCTCCCCCTTCCTCAAATATATTAAAAATAATTAACATGTTGTTTTTATGTGCACATTCCGACAACGTGACGTCCCCGCCGCACCGGTGCGGACAGCCGTAACCGGTCGGCCCGACTTTAAAGAACAGGAGGAACATGCTGATGAACGGTTACTGGAAAAAACTCTGCCGGGTGGACCTCACCAGTCAGACGTGGTCTGTGGAGGACATCGACGAGGCGACACTGGATCTTCTGATGGGCGGGACCGCCCTCGGCGCAAAGATCCTTCTGGAAGAGACGCCGCCCAAGGTCGACCCGCTCTCCCCGGAAAACAAACTGATCTTTGCCGTAGGCTGCCTGCAGGCCTGCCCGACGTTTCCCGGCAACGCCAAGTGGAGCGTCATCACCAAGAGTCCGCTCACGGGCTCGGTCACGGATTCCGCCGGCACGGGTGCCTGGGCGCCGGCCTTTAAAAAATGCGGCTATGAAGCGCTCGTCATAGAGGGACGGGCCGCTTCTCCCACGTGGCTCTACGTCACCGACGACGGCGTCGAATTCCGGGACGCGGCGGAACTCTGGGGGCTTGACAGCGTGGATACTTCGCTCAGGATCAAGGAGATCCTCGGCGACAAGCGGATCAACGCCTTAAATATCGGCACCGCCGGCGAGATCCAAAACCCGATCGCCAACATCACCTGCGACGGACACTCCTTTGCGGGCCGCGGCGGCACGGGCGCCGTGATGGGCTCCAAAAACCTGAAGGCCATCGCCGCCTGGGGAACCAAACAGTGTGAGATCGCGGATCTGGAAGGCGCCAAAGCCTTTGGCCGCGAGGTCTTTGTGAACCTGCACAAAGCCACGGAGGGCGGCGGCGGAACGCCTTCCGTCATGGTAGACATGGAAGCGATCGGCGATTCCCCGATCCGTTACTGGAGAGGCGACGTCTGGCACAAAGGCGCGGCAAAGATCGGAACGCCCCGCTATACGGAGTTTCTGAACGTCAAGCCGCTGCCCTGCCAGAACTGCCCGATCGGCTGCCACCGCCACATCGACCTGGACCTTTCCGACGGCGGTCACCTGACCGGAAACGGTCCCGAATACGAGACCCTCGGCACCATGGGCTCCGGCCTGTGCATCGACGATCTGGAGGCGATCTCGCTTGCCAACGACATGGCCAACCGCGCCGGCGTGGACACCATCTCCCTGGGCTCCTACGTGGGCTTTCTGATCGAGTGCTATGAGTCCGCGCTCCTTTCCGAGGAAGAGATCGGCATGGTGCCCCGGTTCGGCGACCGGGAGACCCTGCTGTTCCTCTGCGACAAGCTGATCAAAAACGAGGGGATCGGCGCGCTCTTTAAAAAGGGCATCCGCGGTGCCGCGGCGGCGATCGGCGGAGACGCGGCCGATCTGACGGTCGAGGTCAAAAACATGGACCTGCCGGCCCACGACCCCCGCGCCGTGTTCGCCAACTTCCCCAACTACGCGACCACACCGCGCGGCGCCTGCCACGAACGCGGCGACACGCAGGCCATCGCCACCGGCCTGGTCTACCCGGAAGTCGGTCTGGAGGAGACCCCCGACCGGTTCTCGGTCGAACAGGCGCCGGATATCGCAGTGATCGCGCAGGACGGCGCGCTCATGTTCAACTGCCTGACGATCTGCAAGTTCATGGTGAAGTTTGCCGGCATGACCATTTCGGAGCTGGCCCACGAGCTGGAACTGATCCTCGGCAAAGAAGTCGATCCCTATGAGCTGTTCCGGGTCGGCGAGCGGTCGCAGAACCTTCAGAGGCTCTTAAACGTCCGCGACGGCATGAGCCGCAAGGACGATACCGCGCCAAAGAAACTGTTCCTGCCGGCAGCCACCGGCTCCCGTGCGTTCAAAGCCCCCACGCAGGAGGAGTTTGCCTGGATGATGGACGAGTACTACAAAAAGCGCGGCTGGGACGAGAACGGTATCCCGACGGCCGCGAAGCTGGAAGAGCTGGGACTCGGCGATTACGTGAAATACCTTCCGTAAGGAGCGTCCCATGGTCAAGATCAAATTTTACGGAATACTAAAGCCCTATCTGCCGCAGACGGAAGCGGACGGTTTCTGGCACGCGGAAAAGGCTGGCGCGACCATCGCCCAGGTCCTGGAAGAGACCGGTGCGGAAGGAAACGCCGTCATGGTCCTGCTGGTAAACCGCGTGCGCAAAGAGCCGGATTACGTGCTGCAGGACGGCGATACGCTGACGGTGATGCCGCTGATGGCCGGCGGCTGACCGGGCCCGCGCGGCGCAGAAGCGGCAAATACCGCTCCGCCATTATAAATTATAGAATCAGGAGGTTTTATCATGCTCAAGACAAAAGTAGGCTACAGTGAGAATTCCGATGCGTTCTTAAGCGGCGCCGAAACCGCCGCCATGGCAAACCTGGGTGAGGCGGGCGTAGGCCTGCTGTTCACCTCCTGTGTGCTGGATCAGGAGGCCGTCTTAAAGGGCGTCCGCAGCGTCGCCGGCACGCACATTCTGGGCTGCACGTCTTCGGCGGCCATCTGCGTAAAGGACGGCTATCTGAACAAAGAGACCGGCTACACCGGCATGATGACCTTCGGCGGCGACGTCCGGGTAGGCGTTGCCGGCGCCGAACGGTCGGAAGGGCCCTGCGCCCGCGAGATCGGCCGCAGACTGGCCAAAGAAGCGCTTGCCCAGCTGGACGGCGCCGCGCCGGACTATTTCTTTATGACCGCCAGCCCCGCTGAGGAAGAAAAATACATTGCGGGCGTTCAGGACGTGATCGGCAGCGTGCCGGTATTCGGCGGCTCCGCGGCGGACAATACCGTGGAGGGTAAGTGGAGCATCCTCTGCGACGACAGGATCTTTGCGGACGGCTGCGCGATCGCCCTGTTTGCCACCAGGGCCCCTATGACGAACCTGTACACGGGCTGCTACCGTGAAACCGAAAACGCCGGCATCATGACAAAAGTCGCGGGCGACCGCTGCCTTGCGGAGATCGACGGCGTTCCCGCGCTGAAGAAATACTGTGAATGGACCGGCAAGAGCGAGGAGGCCTGCGCGGGCGGCAATCTGCTGGTGGAAACGATCTTCAAGCCCCTGGGCGTGAAGGATATCACCGGCCGGCTGACCGCGATCCGCCACCCCATGGCAGCCAACGACGACCTGTCCATGAACATCGGCGCACAGCTGATCGAGAAGACCGCGGTGATCCAGATGGAGATGACCCCGGACGAAATGGTCGCGGCCAACCCCGCCGTCGTCCGGGCAATCGATGAAAAGATGGGCTGCGCCGACGCCTTCTTCCTGGTGCACTGCGGCGGAAGACGGCTGGGCCTGCAGCTGGAAGGCAAGGAAGGCGAGATCTATCCCGCCGTAAAAGAAGCGACCGGCGACCGCGAATTCCTGATGGTCTTCACCTTTGGCGAATACGGCACCGCGGAGCATTCCGCCAACACCGTAGGCGGTCTGTCTCTTTCGTTTACCGGCTTCAAGGCATGACCGTCTGAACCGGCCGCGTCTCCCGCAGCTGCCCACGGGCCCTGCCCGGCATAAAAAAGGAGCCGCCGCATCCTCTTGGGTGCGGCGGTTTCTGTGTTCCCGGCTCTGATTACAGCTTTCGGGAGGAAGGCTTTACGGCCGCAGGAGCTCCCGCAGCCTGACTCACTGCTGTATCTGTGCCTTCAGCTTCCGCAATTCCTCTTCCAGCGCGTCCGAGACCTCTCCCTGTTTCAATACAAATATAAGCATCCGAGAGGACCTCGTTCAAAGCGTCATCAAAAGAGTCATACCGTTTATATACTGCAGGATTCTTCTTCATCTCTGCATATTCGGAAAGCGCTGCCCGTGTATCCGCATTCGGCGCGAATCTTTTACCTCGAACGGCAGACCGTCATGATTCACAGCGCTCTTTAAGAACATGATGATCGCCGTTGACATGTTCATCCCAAGATCTGAAAACAGTACTTCTGCCTGGGATTTCAGTTCACTGTCAACGCGAACATTGATATTTGTAGTAGCCATGTCAGTCCATCATTCCTTCCATCTGTTTGGCTGTGTTATCCCCTCCGTCTCACCGCATGGGATTTTCCAGCAGGTCCTCCATGCTGCAGCCGAGTGCGCGGGAGAGCTTGCAGACGGTATGCGCCTGCGCCTCGTTCGGATCGGTGCTCGATACGCGAATATAGCCGTAAATGTTTCCCATAGGTCGGTCCTCCCTTTTAT
>CACZPX010000091.1 GCA_902783095.1 uncultured Lachnospiraceae bacterium | reverse complement strand
GCGGCGGCGCTCTCCGTGGTGCTTCTGGTGCTCACGAGCCTGCTGATCTACCTGTACCGCGTGATCTTCAAGACGGACAAACTGGAGGGCCTGGTATGAGAAAAAAGCATCGCCGCATCCCCTCCTCAATCTATCTGGGCTTTATCATCGTCGTCATGTACATCCCCATCCTGGTGACGATCTTCTATTCGTTCAACGAGTCGAAGCTCTCCTCCGTGTGGGGCGGCTTCAGCTTAAAGTGGTACGAGATCCTGTTTGCCGACCACGACATCTGGGAGGCGCTTGGCAATACGCTGATCCTGGCCGCGGCCAGCTGTCTGCTGTCCATCATCATCGGCACGGCGGGCGCCTACGGCATGTCCAAGCTGCACGGCAAGCGCATCGACAAATTCAACAGCCTGATCACCAACCTGTCCAGGCTGCCCATCATGATCCCGGAGATCATCCTGGGCATGGTCTTTCTGGCTGTGTTTTCCTTTATGGGCCTGCCGTTCGGCATGCTGACGCTGATCATCGCGCACACGTCGTTCTGCATCCCGTACATCTTTATCCAGGTGCACGCCCGCCTGATCGGCATGGACAAGAGCCTGGAAGAGGCGGCCAAGGACCTGGGCGCTTCGCCGCTGCGGGCCTTCTTTGACATCACGCTGCCCAACCTGCTGCCGGCCATCGCGTCCGGCACCATCATCGCCTTTGCCATGTCCATCGACGACGTGGTGATCAGCATCTTCACCACCGGGCCTACGGTGAACCTGCTGCCCATCAAGATCTACACGCGCGTCAAGACCGGCGTTACACCCGAGATCAACGCGCTGGCGGCCATGCTGTTTATTTTCACGATCGTTCTGGTCATCATCGCTGACCTGATAGGAAAAAGAGGAACCAACGAAGGGAGAAAAAAGAAATGAGAACGACCAAGAGACTGCTTGCGGGCATCCTGTCCGCAGCTCTGATGTTCGGACTTGCGGCCTGCGGCGGCGGGGAGACCACGACCACAACCGCGGCTGCCGGCGGAGAGACGGAAGAGAAGCTGGAAGGCGAGCTGAACCTTTACACCTGGGAGGCCATGTTCCCGCAGGAGCTGCTGGACGGCTTTACCGAGAAGACCGGCGTAAAGATCAACTATTCCAACTTTGATTACAACGAGGATATGCTGGCCAAGCTGGAAGAGACCAAGGGCGGCAGCTACGACGTGATCATCGCGGACGACTACATCCTGGAGCTCGTGAGAAACGAGGGTCTGATGCAGAAGCTGGACAAGAGCAAGCTCTCCAACTGGGACAACATCGACCCGCTGTATCAGGGCTACTTCTACGATCCGACCGACGAGTACACCGTGCCGATCGGCGCGGGCGTGCCGCTGATCGTGTACGACAAGGAGCTGACCGGCTTTGAGATCACCGGCTATGCGGATCTGTGGAACGAGAGCTTAAAGGACAACGTGGCGATCACGGCCAACTACCGCGTGATCGACGGCATCACCTTAAAGACCATGGGCGAGTCCTTCAATACCGAGGACCTGGCCGTGATCGAGCAGGCCGGCGCCAAGTTAAAGGAGCTGGCTCCCAACATCCGCCTGATCGCGGACGACAACACGCAGGATTACCTGATCAGCGGCGAAGTCGCGGCGGCCTTCCTGTACACCTCCCAGGTGACCAGCGCCATCCAGGCCAAGCCCGAACTGTCCATCTGCTACCCCAAGGAAGGCCTTGGCTTTGGCATCATGGGCATGTTCATCCCCAGCCAGGCGCCCAATGCCGCGGCGGCGCACGCCTTCATCAACTACCTGCTGGATGCGGAAAACGGCGCCAAGTGGGCGGAATTCCTGGGCTACTACAGCACCAACAAGGCGGCCGACGAATTTATCTCCGAGGAGATGAAGCCGCTCTTGACGCTGCCGGAGGGCACCGAGAAGGGTGAGATCATCCAGAACGTGAGCACCGAGGCGGAGGACATGCACAGCAAGATCTGGAGAGAGTTCCAGGAAGCCTGCGAATGACCGTAAAATAAGGTGCGCAAAAAGGAGCGGAGGAAAACAATGAGCAAGATTCTGATCACCGGTTTTCAGCCCTTTATGGGGGGCAGCGTGAATCCGTCCTGGGAGGCGGTAAAGGAAGTGACCGCGCCGGCGGGCGTGGAACTGATCAAACGGGAGATCCCCGTGGTGTTCGGCGAGGCGATCGACGCCCTGCTGGCCATCGTTAAAGAGGAACGTCCGGACGCCGTGATCTGCGTGGGACTGGCGCAGGGACGCGCAGCCGTCACGCCGGAGCGTGTGGCGATCAACGTCAACGACGCGCGCGGCGCCGACAACGCGGGCAATATCCCGGTGGATGAGCCGATCCGCGCGGACGGCCCCGCTGCCTACTTTACTAAACTTCCGCTCAAGGCCATCGTGGAAGCCGTCAACGCGGCCGGCGTGAAGGCGGCCGTGTCCAACTCCGCGGGCACCTATGTGTGCAACAACATCATGTACGGCCTGCTGGACGCGATCGCGACGACCTATCCGTCCATGATCGGCGGCTTTATCCATGTGCCGGCCAGCACCGACATGCTGCCGGAGATCCCGGAGGGAACGCCGGTGATGGACAAGGCGGACATCGTGAAGGGCCTGACCGTGGCCGTAGCCGAGACCGCAAAAGCGCTCGCTTAAAGACAAGCTGCCGGGAGGGGTTCCTCCCGGCTTTTTTACGGCGGCAAAGCGCCGCAGATGGACATTTGGAGGCAGATATGGATATTCCGAAACTGATCACGGCGGCCCTGGCCGCCAGAGAACAGGCGTACGCGCCGTATTCGCGCTTTTACGTGGGGGCGGCGCTGCTCACCGGGGAAGGCCGCGTATACACCGGCTGCAACATTGAAAACGGCGCCTATCCTGCCGGAAACTGCGCGGAACGCACGGCCGTCTTCAAGGCCGTGAGCGAGGGCGAGCGGGACTTTGCGGCCATCGCCATCGTCGGCGGGCCGGCCGGGAGCGCGCCGCAAGCGCTCTGTCCGCCCTGCGGCATCTGCCGCCAGGTGTTAAGTGAGTTCTGCTCGGCGGACTTTACGGTGATCCTGGCAAAGAGCGCGCAGGACTACGAAGTCCATACCCTGGGCGAACTGCTGCCGCTGGCCTTTTCCCTGGACTGAACCCCGGGGGCGGTTCTCCAGGTTCAAAAACGTTACGCCATCAAAAAACAGCTGCCGGTCTCGGCAGCTGTTTGCAGTCACACACGTGGTTCAGTTCTTTTTGCGCAGGCTCTTCGCGACAGCGAGCACCAGCCCGTATACAACGCCGGCCACCGGCCACACGATCCAGCTGCGGTGCCAGTTCATGGTGATAAAGCTGTAACCCAGATAGCCGGCCGTCACGGCGCACCAGTAGACGGTATCCAGCAGCTCGTTGCGCTTGTTGTCCTGCTTGTGCTCTCTGGTATAGTCGCCCTCTTCCAAAAGTATGCGGAAGCTGTTCCATACGGTACACGCGCGGACGATCAGCAGCGTGCCGACGGCCACGAAGAGCAGCATCAGGCTGAAGGCGACGCCGTAGGGAAAGTCGGTGTTCGGCAGGGAGCCGTCGCCGTAAAAGATCATGGTGAGAAACAGCGGGATCACCGAGAGCACGCACAGCACGATGCCGCAGACCAGCTGCGCCGTATAGGTGCGGCGGAAGGCTTCGCTGCGCGTCCTTGCCATGCCGTCCACGCCGTAGGCCGTATCGATCCATTCCTTTTCCAGGTATTCAAAGCGGTTTCCGCGCAGGCCGGTCACCACAAACAGCGCCACGGCGCCGCCGACCAGCAAAAACAGTGCCAGAAGCCCCAGCCCGGTGGCCGCGCCCTCGGACAGGCCGATGAGTCCGTCTTCACAGGCCGTGGAAAGAAGGATCAGCGTGATGGGGGAGAGGATGCACAGCATCACGCCCAGCGCCACGCTCCGGGCGGAACGTTCGCGGTGGGCCAGGAATGCGGAGGCCTCCTCCATGGAGACCTGGCGGACGTCGGGGTCGGCGTCGACCGGCAGCGGCCTGTCCGCGGCAAGCGTGTCCGTATCCAGATCATCCTTTAAAAGGAAGTCGGTGGAGACGCCGAAGACCTGCGACAGCCGCAGGATCCGGTTCATATCGGGCACAGACTGCGCGCCTTCCCATTTGGAGATAGACTGTCTGCTCACGTCCAGCTTTTCGGCCAGGTCTTCCTGGGACCAGCCGTTCTTTTTTCTCAGTTCGATGATCTTATCTGCGAGTATCATGGGGTTCCTCCTGTGCGGGACGGGGGCATCTTTTTATCCGACGGTCCTGCGTTTTTGATGCCCTTATCGTACCGGTTTAGGCGGTTGCAGGCCATCAAGCGGACTTGAAAATGCCGCAACCGGCGGTTGCAACAGGAATTTTACCACAAAAAAGTGGTTTATACAGTATAAAAAAGGATCATTTGAATGCGGCAGGTATGAAAGAACTCAAGATGAGAAAAACGGTATAGTTCTGTATGGAATCTGATTCGCACATTATCTTGACAAATAACTCTTTTATTATAAGATAGTACAAACGGAAGTGCTGTCGCTGCTAACTTTGGTGTTGCTTGGAGATAACAGAATGAAAAGACGGCTGCGTGTTACCCATGTGGTTGAGTTTGTGCTTGCATGTATTATGTTGTTTATTGCCTGCAACCCGGTCGGTTCAGAAGGTGTATCACGACAGCCGGTTACAGATGCGGATCCATATGGGGAAGCGTCCTCTGCTCCTGCAGCGTCAGAGGCGGAGTCTGCAGCGGATACGTCGGATGACGTTGATTCGATATATTCGCAAAAAACAGCCGAGGCGGTCTTTGCGGTAAGACAGGGGGTAACGCCCCTGATCATTGAGCCGGAAGGACTGAACGACTTTTTCGATTATGCCAACATTCCGGAAGAAAGCAAGGAATTGGGGAAGGCGAAGATCACTTATATCGGAGAAACCATAGAAGGCCTCAACCCGCAGTTTGCTTATGCGGTAAGTGTATTTGGACGATGGGACAGAGAAAGCGATAGATGGGATTTTGAGTCGCTTTCGGGGGATCTGTTTGAAAAGATGGTCCAGTGGTTTATCGATATGGGGCTGAGAGTTGTTACAAATTACGAGCATTGCAATTATTACAGTCGATGTCTGTCGTCCGATGGGAAGCCGGAGGTCCTTTATACAACCGATTTTGTTCTGATTGGGGAAGAAGAACATGTTCGCGCATGCTTTAAGTACCAAAAGCCAATCCATGACTGGTATTTTCGTGTTTATCCCGCATTTCCGGAGACGCTTTCGACGGTACGTGTTTCCGCAGACCTGATCCCATGCCGCAGGCTGCTTCAAAGGGAAAAGGGTAAAGAAGACATCATTCCGATCAGTGTGATCACAACCGGCTTGGTCTATCGTGAAAGCAACACACATGTAGAGCTGGAGAGGCATCAACTTGACCTGTTTGAGGATGTATTTGAAGCGGGCTGTTTTGCAGACCAACCGGTCTATCTTTCTTCGGATGAGGCAGAGCAGTTTCCGGATACGTTGTACGCCTTTACTATTCAGGTTGGGGACGATACGTCAGACAACGGGGCACCCCTTTGCTATTCTGAATTGAAAAAATGGGTATCTTCACAGGGACTTCTTTTGCTGGACGGCTATGATGCCTGTGATTATTATTTTGCGTTGAAAGAGGGAAGGGACGTTATCCCTGGATCAGGGCGGTACCCTTATGCCGACATGGTCGTGGCAGGGACCATGGACCAGATCAAACAGACTTTTGCGCCGGATGCACCGCCTTATCTTGGACATTTCTTTCGGGTGCACCCCGCCATGAACGCGCGCAATGCCAGAAACTGTTATTAGGC
>CACZPX010000090.1 GCA_902783095.1 uncultured Lachnospiraceae bacterium | reverse complement strand
GGCGTGTATTTTCCCGTATTCACGTCGATCACGGTGAGCGCCTCCGTGGGTTCGATCACCAGATAGCCGCCGGACCGCAGCCAGACGCGCTTCTGGGAAGCGTCTTTTAAGCAGCCGTCCAGCGCAAAGACCTTGTACAGCGGCAGCGGTTCGTCCTCATAATAGGATACGGAAACGCTGTCAGGAACGCTTCCCGTCCCGTCTGTGAGCAGGGCGCGTATCCCGGGATCGTCCGTCACCACCGCAAGCCCTCCGTCCGCGGCGTTGTCGCGGACCAGCCGGACCGCTTCGCTCTCCGCGGCGTACAGTCTGGTGTGCAGGGCGGCAAACGGCGCTCTGGCGCGCAGCTCCCTGATCCTTTTAAGCAGGTCTTCCGCCTCCTGCAGTACGGCCTCCGGCGCCGCAAATACTGCGTTGGTGCGGGCGATGCAGGTGACGCCGTCTTCCCTGTGCGCGGACAAAAAGCCTTCCAGCAGCGCTTTCAGACGGGCCCGCTCGTCCTCTTCCCGGATGCGTGCGGAAATGCCCGCTGGCTTTTTTCCCTCCAGAACGGCCACGTTCACGCCGTAGAGCGCCAGACGGTCGGACACCTGCGCGTGCTTGTTCTTTGCGGCCGGCCTTTCCACGGTGACCGCGACCAGATCGCCCTGCTTGTAAGCGGCGGGATCGGACAGCTGCAGATAGGCCGTCTGTCCGGGCGCGATGCTCACAAAGGCGGATGAAATATTCTTTTTGACCTGATTGACGCGGGCGATGACGATATCCCCCGCCTGCGGTCCGCTCTGGCCGCCCAAGACCGTAAGCGTCGCGGGCCGGCTGCCGCCGTCTTCAAACAGGGCGGCGATCACCGCCTCGCGGTATCTCGCAAAGACCAGTTTCTTCATTGCTGTGTGATGGGCCGTCCGGCCTCTGCCAGGGTGATCAGGGCGCCGTCCGCGGCGCGCGTATACATCTCCGTGCGCTCGATCCCGATCTCCCCGTCCTTTAACATCTCTTCCGCGGTCTTTTCCATGCCGCAGAAGCTTAAGAAGGCGGTAAGCAGCGTATCCGGCCGCAGGTTGGCCGCGCTGCTGGAGGACACCGTCACGGTCAGCACGTCATCGCAAAACGTCCCCGCGTAGATGAGCGGGCGGATATCCGCCTGCGCGACGGCGGATTTGGTCTCTTTTTCTATCAGGATCTCCGGCTGTGCCAAAAAGCGCTCCCAGGACGCGGCCGCGCCATCCGGGCCGCCGATCTTTTGCAGTACCGGCTGCGACAGCGTCAGCTCGTAGCCGCTCGCCGCCAGCGAGGCCATGGCGTTCTGCTTCTTGCCCGCCTCGATCTCCGTAATGGAGAGCACGCGGATCCCGTCCGTCATCTGTGCGTTCATGCGCGCCACGAAATCGCCTGCGGTGCGGTCGGTCTCCAGCTCCGTGTCGTAATAGTCCCCGCGTGTGGTGAGTCCCAGCCCCAGCGGGGCCGCAAAGGAAAGCACCGGATGCGGCGAGAACCCTTCCGTATACTTCATGTCAATGCCGGCGCGGCGCATGGCCTTCTGAAAATACCGCAGCAGATCCAGATGGCCGATGTACTTATTGATGCCGGTCTTCTCAAATTTTACTCTGACTTTCATCGCATAATCCGCAGCCGAAACTGTCCGCTCCGCAGAAATTGCAGCCCAGACGGCAGTTTCCGGTCACTTTCTCCTCCTTCGCGCGGTGCCACTCGTCCAGCAAAAACGCCTTGGTGACGCCGATGTCGATAAAATCCCAGGGAAAGAGTTCGTCTTCCGCCCGTTCCCGCAGGGTGTAAAAGTCCGGATCCAGGCCCTCTGCGGCAAAGGCCTCCATCCAGGCGTTGTCGTCAAAATACTCGTTCCAGGCGTCAAAGATATGCCCCTTTTTATACACGCGCTCGATCACGCGGGAGAGCCTGCGGTCGCCGCGCGCCAGAATGCCTTCGATCACGGTCACGTCCGCGTCGTGGTACTGGAAGTGCAGGGCGCGGGCGTTTAACTGGCGCTTGAACTCATCCTTTACCAGGTAAGCGCGGCGGTTGTACTCCTCCTTGCGCTCCATCACCGCCCACTGAAAAGGCGTAAACGGCTTGGGCACAAAGAAAGAGGCGCTCGCGGTGATCTGCACCTTGCCCTTTCGCTCTTCCTTGGGCACGGTCGCGTAGTAGAGTTTGGCGATGTCCTCCGCCAGGTGCGGGATCCCCTTCATATCCTCTTCCGTCTCGCCCGGAAGGCCCAGCATGAAATAGAGCTTCACCTTGCTCCAGCCGCCTTTAAACGCCATCTCGGCGCCGCGGAAGATCTCTTCCTCCGTCAGGCCCTTGTTGATCACGTCGCGCATACGCTGCGTGCCGGCCTCCGGCGCGAAGGTAAGGCTGCTCTTTTTGATGTCCTGGATGCGGCTCATCAGGTCCAGAGAAAACGAATCGATGCGCAGCGAAGGCAGTTCGATATTGACCTTGCGCTTATTGCACTCGTCGATCAGCGCGTTGATGAGCGGTTTTAAATACGCGTAGTCGCTGGAACTCAAAGAACTCAGGCAGAGCTCGTCGTCGCCCGTGGCGTCCAGCATGTCCGTGGCGATGGAAAGCAGGTAGTCCAGGCTGCGTTCACGGATGGGCCGGTACACCATGCCCGCCTGACAGAAACGGCAGCCGCGGGAGCACCCGCGCATGATCTCCAGCACCACGCGGTCCTGGATCACCTTCATGAACGGGACCAGCGGCCTGGTGGGATAATAGGTATCGGAGAGGTTCCCCTCCACGGTCTTTCTGACCGTGCGCGGCACGCCCTCCTCTGTGGGTTCAAAGGAGCACAGACGGCCGTCGTCGTAGTATTCGGCGCGGTAGAGCGCCGGTACGTACAGCCCCGGTATCGTGGCGGCCTTGCGCAAAAAGTCCATGCGGCTGCCGCCCTTCGCCTTGTTTTCGCGGTAGGCGTGGACCATGGGGAGCATGGAGATCTCGCC
>CACZPX010000089.1 GCA_902783095.1 uncultured Lachnospiraceae bacterium | reverse complement strand
GCGGTGTCGATGATCGCGCGGATCTCCTCGTCGGAGAGCTGCTGGTCGTCCGGCGAATCGTTGGGCGTGGAAAAGCCGCCGTTGATCATGATCTTGATAAAGTCCGCGCCCATCTTGATCTCGTTGCGCACGGCGCGGCGGAAGAATTCCACGCCGGTCCCGATGGTCGGCGTCATGGCCGCAAAGGCCTCGGACAGGTCCGGATTCTCCCGCAGATACTGCGAATGGTCCCCGTGGCTGCCCACGTCCGCCATATAGTGCGGCGTCACCACCATGCGCGCGCCGGGGAAAAGCCCCTGCGCGATCATGTCGCGCGCGGCCAGACTGCCGCGGGCCTCGTTGGTGGAATTGCCGATGCTGCGGATGGTGGTAAACCCGCGGTACAGGCACTCCCTGGCCACGTACAGATGGCACATGGCCTTCCAGGCCGGCCCCTTGTAGATGATGTCGTGGTTTCTGGTGTGC
Organism: uncultured Lachnospiraceae bacterium; assembly: GCA_902783095.1. GTDB lineage: Bacteria > Bacillota > Clostridia > Lachnospirales > Lachnospiraceae > UBA3774. The sequence goes on along the minus strand of CACZPX010000089.1, from coordinate 4,666 downwards.
CAGTCGATGTACTGGCTGTGCACGTGCGCGTCGATCATGCCGGGCGTCACGGTGAGCCCGGACAGGTCGATCCGCTCCGCGTCCTCCGGCACGGGAAGATCCCGTCCCACGGCCTCTATGGTGCGGCCCTTTACCAGGATCTCCATGTTTTCCTGCAGTTCGTCCTTGATCCCGTCGTAGAGTTTCCCGCAGAGGATCAGCGTTCTCTTTTCCATGGCCCTACCTCTTATGCGGCAGCGCGGCAAACCACTCCGTCAGGACCGCTTCCACCTGGTCCAGGTGGTAGTCGTAGCAGTGGGTGTCGCCCGGGATCACCTTTAAGGTGCAGTTCTTATAGCGGTTGGCGGCGTTGATGCCGTCCTGCAGCGGCACCGACTCGTCCGCGTCCCCGTGCACGATCAGCACCGGGCCGTCATAGCGGTCGATCGCCTCTTCCACGTGGATGGTCTGCGCCACGCGCACATAGTTGCCGGACAGGGTGCGGCCGTAGTTCAAGTGCAGCACGTCCGGGATATGCTCCGGATCAAAGGTGCAGTGGAACAGCTCTCCTTTCCGGGCGCGTTCGGGTATGCTGCAGGCCGGCGCGAGCGGGATCAGCGCGTCGATCACGTCGTGCTTTAAGGCCGCCGCCAGGATCACCAGCAGGCCGCCCTGCGAATGCCCGCACAGGTACAGGTCCGTCACAAAGTCCAGGCCGCGCGCATAGTCGATGATGGTCATGGCGTTGGTCAGCCACTTGAACAGCGTGTGCTCCTGAAAGGTCCCCTCGCTGTTGCCGTGCCCGTACATGTTCACGCGCAGCGTGGCCACGCCGGCGGCCCGGATGGCCCGCGCCGCGCCCAGGATGTGCTCTTCGTCCATGTGTCCGGTAAAACCGTGGATCACGATGCAGAGCGGACACTTTCCGGTCACGCCCTCCGGCATCTCCAGTTCCGCGTTCAGTTTGATCTTATCGTCGGTGATGATCATGTACTGCTCCTTTTATCACGTTTCATGCCCGCCGCGCGCAAACGCCGCACGGTCTGTCTCTGTGCGCTTTCGATATTCAGTTTAGCACATTTTTGAGAATGTGCATCATTTTTAATATGATTCGTCCGTCTTTCGCAGACGCTGCGCCAAAAGGGTGTTGCGTCCGGTCACCGTCACAGTCCGCACCGCGAGCGACAGGGCCTTTTTGGTCCCCACCAGCACCAGCGCCTTTTTTGCGCGGGTCACGCCGGTATACACCAGGTTCCGCTGCAGCATCACGTAGTGGCTCATGAGCAGCGGCATCACCACCACGGGGTACTCCGAGCCCTGCGACTTGTGGATGGTGGCCGCGTAGGCCAAAACCAGCTCGTCCAGTTCCGAGACGTCGTAGGAGACGCTGCGTCCGTCAAAGTCCGCCGTAAGCGTCCGCTCCTCTATATCCACCGCCGTCACGGTGCCGACGTCCCCGTTAAAGACCTCTTTTTCGTAGTTGTTGCGGATCTGCATCACGCGGTCCCGCGCCCTGTACAGCACGCCGCCGCGCCTTAAGCCCTCGCCTCCGGGATTGACGGCCTCCTGCAGCAGCGCATTCAGGCTGGACGCGCCCGCCGCGCCGCGCTGCATGGGCGTCAGCACCTGGATCTCGGTCCCCGGCACGCCGTAATAGCGCGGCAGCTTGGTCTTTACCAGCTCCACCACCATGCGGGCGGCCGTCTGCGCCGTCACGGCGCCGTCCGGGTCCGTCACCCCGTCCCGCTCCAGCTGTCTTTCCACGTCCACAAAGAAAAAGTCGCTGGCCCTGCCGTTGGAAAGATCCGGCAGCAGGCCGGCGTTGATCCGGTGCGCGTTGGTGATGATGCGGCTCTTTGCCGCCTGCCGGAAGATCCTTGTCAGGCGCACCACCGGCACGCAGCCGGAATCGATCACGTCCCGCAGCACGTTGCCGGCGCCCACGCTCGGCAGCTGGTCCACGTCGCCCACCAGGATCAGCCGCATGGCGTCCGGCACGGCCTTCAACAGGCTGTAAAAGAGCATGATGTCGATCATGGAACACTCGTCCACGATCAGCACGTCGCCCTCCAGCGGGTTTTCCGCGTTCCTTGCATAGCCCTCCGGCGGCTTGACCTCCAGCAGCCGGTGCACGGTCTTCGCCTCCAGGCCGGTGGCCTCGGAAAGCCGCCTGGCCGCACGCCCGGTGGGCGCCGCAAGCAGGATCTTTGCGCCAGCCTCCCGAAAGGCGGTGATGATGCCCAGCGTCGTGGTGGTCTTGCCGGTGCCGGGCCCGCCCGTGAGCACCAGGACCTTGCTTTCCGCCGCCCTTTGGATGGCCTCCAGCTGCGTCCCGTCGTAGTCCATACCGGTCTTTGCCCGGATGCGTGCCGCAAGGCCTTCCGTTTTGACGCGCAGGCCACCGCCGTCCGCCGCGATCTTTTTCAGGCGTCTGGCGGCGCCGGTCTCCGCGTGGTAAAACGGCGGCAGGTAGATGGCCTTTTCCGCGGATGAACCGCCACCGACAGGCGCAGACTGCCCTGACGCGGCCGCAAAGTCCTTCTGCGGCGCCGGCAGATCCTCGGTGATCACGTCCTTTACGCGGATCATCTCGTCCAGCGTCATGGACAGCAGGTTTTCCTCCACGGAAAGCAGCGCCGCGCCGGCTGAAAGAAGCTGCGCCCGCGCGGCAAAACAGTGGCCCTCGTCGGAGAGCCTGTTTAGGGTATAGAGCAGGCCGCTGCGCAGCCGCACGTATTTTTCATGGTCAAATCCCAGCTTTTCGGCAATGGTGTCCGCCGTCTTAAAGCCGATGCCCCAGATGTCGTCCGCCAGCCGGTAGGGAGTTTCCCGCACCACCGCGACGCTCTCGCTGCCGTAGGTCTTGAAGATCTTCGTGGCGTGCGCCGTGCTCACGTTGTGGCTCTGCAGGAACAGCATGATGTTTTTGATCTCCTTCTGTTCCTGCCAGCTCTTTTTGATGCGCTCCACACGCAGACGGCCGATGCCGGGCACCTCCAGCAGCCTGTCCGGCGCGGTCTCGATCACCTCCAGCGTATCCTGCCCGAACGTACGCACGATACGGCCGGCAAACCGGGGGCCGATGCCTTTTATCAGACCGCTGCCCAGGTATTTTTCCATGCCGTAGGCCGTGGCCGGCAGCGTCTCTTCCAGCGTGTCCACCGCAAACTGCCTGCCGTACTTCGCGTCCATCCGCCAGCTGCCGCCCAGGCTCAGCACGCTGCCCACGTGGACCTCCGGCATCACGCCGACGGCCGTCACGAGGTCCGCGTACCCCTTTGCCCTGCACCGCAGCACGGTGTAGCCGTTTTCCGCATTCTGATAGGTGATCCTCTCCACCACACAGCGCAGCCGTTCCAATCCTGCCTCCCTGCCGACTTTCTTATTCCTGCGGGATCCTGCTTCTGCCAAAGCCGATCACCGCGTACAGCGGGATCTCCCCGCGGATCCCCTTGGGCGTAACGCGCATCTCCTTTGCCGCGTCCGTCACGACCATATCGCCGGCCGCCGCCAGCGTCTGTGACGAGACCAAGATCTGCCCGCCCTTCGTATATCCCTCTATCCGCGACGCCAGGTTCACGTTGCGGCCGATCATATCGTACTTGGTCCGCGTCTCGGACCCGATGTTTCCCAGCACGGCCTCGCCCGTGTGGATCCCGATACCCATGGCGATGTCCGGATATCCCTCCGCCCGGTTCCAGGCGTTGACGGCGGTCATGCGCCGCTGCATGGCCACGGCACAGGCCACCGCATCGCGCGGGGCTTCCTCGTTGGGGCGCGGCGCCCCGAAGACCGCGACGATCGCGTCGCCCACAAACTCCAGGATATTGCCCTGCCAGGCGTTGATGATCTCGATCATCTCGCTCAGGTAGTGGTTGAGCATGCGGATGAAATCCATGGGGTTCATCCGCTCGGACAGTTCCGTGGACGACCTCAGGTCGGTGAACAGGATGGTCACCTCGCGGCGTTCCCCGCCGATGGTCAGATGATCCTGATGGGCCAGGATCTCCTCCAGCACCTCGTCCGTCAGATAGCGTCCGATGGTATTTTTGATGAAAAGGTCCCGCTGCCTGACGGTCTCTTTCAAACGTTCGTTCTCGGCCTGCAGCGTCCGGATGATCTCCTGCTCCTTGCTCATAGCACGATCTCCTCCCCGGCGCGCGCAAACCGGACGTCGTCCCTGCCGATGGCCCGTTCCCGCGCCTCCAGCGCGGCGTCGTCCGCCTGCGGATCGTGGTGGATCACCAGCAGCCTTTTCGCGCCGCTTAGCCGCAGCAGTTCCAGCCCGGTCTCCGCCGTAGAGTGCCCGTAGCCTGTCCGGCATTCGGCCTCTTTTGGCGTAAACTGACCGTCAAACATGAGCAGGTCCGCATCCCGACAAAAAGCCGCAAGCCGCGGCAGATCCTCTGCCTTCGGCTCGCAGTCGGTCGCATACACCAGGCTCTTTCGGCCGGCGTCAAGCCGCATCACGGCGCAGCCTCCCGGATGGTGGCCCTGCATACAGGTGACCGTGACCGGTCCGATCTCCAGGCGTTCCGGCAGCGCGTGCACCGCGAGCTCTCCCGCGTATTCGGTAAGCGACAGCGGCCAGTAAGGGGGTCCGTACAGACCGTTTAACAGCCTTAGCGCGTCCTCGTCCGACCGCGCCGGCAGAAAGAGTTTTGCCGCGCAGCCTTTTTTCGCGAGT
>CACZPX010000088.1 GCA_902783095.1 uncultured Lachnospiraceae bacterium | reverse complement strand
TGCCGGACAGGACGGCCTCCATCAGCTGGCCGATGGTCAGGATGGACGGGTAGCAGGCGTCGTTGTTCACGTATTTTAAGCCGATGTCCACGGCGTTGCGGGTGGCGTCCTTTAGGATCTCCACGTGGTAGCCGTACTTGTTGAAGGCGGCCTCCAGCAGATCAAAGTGGATGGGGCTCATCTGCGGCGCCAGAATGGTATAGCCCGCGTCGAACATGGCCTTGGTGAATTCCACGCGGTGGAAGGCCGGATCGGCCGGTGCGTCGGCGCAGATGCCGCGCTCCTCGCGCAGGCGCATGGCGGCCAGCAGGCTGCGCACGCGGATCTTGGCGGCGCCCAGGTTGTTCACCTCGTCGATCTTGATCACGGAGTAGAGCTTGTTGGCGTTCTCCAAAATCTCGCTCACCTGGTCCGTGGTCACGGCGTCCAGGCCGCAGCCGAAGGAGAAGAGCTGCAAAAGCTCCAGGTCGTCGCGGCGGCTCACAAACTCCGCGGCGGTGTACAGGCGGGAATGGAAGACCCACTGGTCCACCACGCGAACGGGGCGGGAGGGGTCAAAGTCCAGCGGGATGGAGTCTTCGGTGAGCACGGCCAGGCCGTAGCTTGCGATGAGCTCCGGGATGCCGTGGTTGATCTCCGGATCGATGTGGTAGGGACGGCCGGCCAGCACGATGCCGCGCCTGTGGTTGTCCTCGATCCACTTCAGCACGCGTCTGCCCTCCGCGCGGATGTCGTCCTTGGCTCTGCGCTGTTCGGCCCAGGCCTTTTTGACGGCGGCGCGCACCTCTTTGGCGGAAATGCCCCACTCCTCTTTGCAGAGCTTCACCAGACGGTCCGCGGCGGTCTTTTCGCTGGTCATGGCGATGAACGGGCGGATATAGCGCACCGCGCCGTCCGTGATGGCCTCCACGTTGTTCTTTAAGTTTTCCGGATAGGAGATGACGATGGGGCAGTTGAAGTGGTTCTGCGCGCCGCCGGTCTCCTGGTATTCGTAAAAGACGCAGGGGTGGAAGATGGTCCGGATGCCCTGGTCGATGAGCCACTGCACGTGCCCGTGCGAGAGCTTGGCCGGGTAGCACTCCGATTCGGACGGAATGGACTCCATGCCCAGCTCGTAGATGGCGCGCTTGGACAGCGGGGAGAGCACCGTGGCAAAGCCCAGCTCCTTAAAGAAGGTGGCCCAGAACGGGTAGTTTTCGTACATGTTCAGCACGCGGGGCAGGCCGATCACGCCGCGCGGCGCCCCCGCTTCGGGCAGCGGCTCGTAGGCGAAGATGCGGTTTCGCTTGTATTCCACCAGGTTGGGTCCCGGCTCCGCCGAATCCTCGTTTTTCACCATCTTTTCGCAGCGGTTGCCGGTTACGTAGCGGCCGCCGCCGGAGAAGGTGTTCACGGTGAGCATGCAGTTGTTCTCGCAGCCCCTGCAGTGCGTGGTGCGCGTGGTATAGGTGAGGGCCGCGATCTCGTCAAAGCTGCGCATCGCGGTCTTCTGGCCGCGGTAGCGCGCGCGGGCCAAAAGCGCCGCGCCGAAGGCCCCCATGATGCCGGAGATGTCCGGGCACACGGCGTCGGCCCCGATGATGGTCTCAAAGGCGCGCAGTACGGCCTTGTTGTAGAAGGTGCCGCCCTGCACCACGATGTGGCTGCCGAGTTCTTTGGCGTCGGTCAGCTTGATGACCTTGAACAGGGCGTTTTTGATCACGGAATAGGCCAGGCCGGCGGAGATGTCCGCCACCGCGGCGCCTTCCTTCTGCGCCTGCTTTACGTTGGAGTTCATGAACACGGTGCAGCGGGTGCCCAGGTCTATGGGATGCTTCGCAAACAGCGCCTCTTTGGCAAAGCCCGCCGCGTCGTAGCCTAAGGAGGCAGCGAAATTTTCTATAAAGGAGCCGCAGCCGGAGGAGCAGGCCTCGTTTAACATCACGGAATCCACGGAGTGGTTCTTCAGCTTGATGCACTTCATGTCCTGGCCGCCGATATCCAGCACGCAGTCCACCTCCGGGTCAAAGAAGGCGGCCGCGGTCATGTGGGCGATGGTCTCCACCTCGCCCTCGTCCAGCTTAAAGGCGGCTTTAAGGAGCGCCTCGCCGTAGCCGGTGGAGCAGCTGCGCACGATCTGCGCGTCGGGCGGGATCTGCGCGGAAAGCTCCGCCATGGCGGTCATGGCGGCCTTGATGGGGTTGCCCATGTTGTTGGAGTAGAAGGAATACAGCAGTTCGCCCTCTTCGCCGATCACCGCGAGCTTGGTGGTGGTGGAGCCGGCGTCTATCCCCAAGAACATGTCGCCCGTATAGGACGCAAGGTCCGCGCGCTTCACCACGGCGCGGGCGTGCCGCTCGGTAAAGGCGTCGTAGGCAGCCTGGTCCGCAAAGAGCGGGTCCAGCCGCTTTAATTCAAAATCCATGGCAACGCCCGCCGAAAGTCTTGCGATCAGTTCGTCCAGATCGTGCACGGGCGCGCTGTCCGCCTCCATGGCGGCGCCGGCCGCCGCAAACAGGTGGGAGTCCGCCGGGTCCACGGTGGTCTCCGGCGTCAGACGCAGGGTGCGGATAAAGGCTTTTTTCAGTTCCGGCAGAAAGTGCAGCGGGCCGCCCAGAAAGGCGACGCAGCCGCGGATGGGCCGCCCGCAGGCGAGCCCGGATATGGTCTGGTTCACCACCGCCTGGAAGATGGAGGCCGCCAGGTCCGCCGTGGTGGCGCCTTCGTTGATGAGGGGCTGGATATCGGTCTTGGCGAATACGCCGCAGCGCGCGGCGATGGTGTAGATCTCCTTATAGTTGGCGGCGGCGGCGTTCAAGCCCTGCGCGTCGGTCTGCAGCAGGGCGGCCATCTGGTCGATGAAGGAGCCCGTGCCGCCGGCGCACACGCCGTTCATGCGCTCCTCTATGCCGTTGTCAAAATAGATGATCTTGGCGTCTTCGCCGCCCAGTTCGATGGCCACGTCCGTCTGGGGATAGTCCTTCTGCAGGGCACCGGCCACCGCGACCACCTCCTGCACAAAGGGGATGTTCAAGGCGCGGGAAAGGTTGATGGAACCGGAACCGGTGATGCAGACGGACAGGGTGCAGGGACCGAACTGCGTGCGCACTTCGCGCAGCAGGTCCGCAAGCGTCTCCTGGGTATGTGCCTGATGGCGCATGTAATTGCCGTACAGTTTTTTCCCGGTCTCATCGAGAAGCACCAGCTTGACAGTGGTGGAGCCGATGTCGATCCCGGCACGGTAGTGGTTCATGGGTCGGTCCTCCCCGCGCGCCCGCGCGTTTTCATTGCGCGGAACGGCGAAATCATTTATGATGGTATCCGGGCCGGGTGCCAAAGCGTTCGTTATGGCATACAACTGACCCCGGACACAATAGTATATAATAAACCGGATTATTTGGAAAGGCCAAAACGTGAGATGAAACGAACAACTTTGATCTATATCATCGGGATGGTGCTCGGCACGGCGCTCTTTACGGTGCTGGCGCTGTTTGTGAACCTGCCTTTGGGCTTTGCCGGCCTGCGCGCCCCGTTTGAATTCGGGATCCTCGCGGCCTTTGCCGCGGTGTTCGGCCCCGCGCCGGGCATGGTCATCGGCTTTCTGGGCGGGCTTCTGGCCGGGATCTTCCGCGGGGAGCTCTGGTGGAGCGAAGTCCTCGCCACCATGTTCATGGGCACGATGATCGGCTTCTGCCAGCGCATGCTCTCCATCGGGGACGGCGGCTTTGAGCCGCGCGGCCTGATCACCTACGCCGGCTTTACGGCGGCCGCGTCCGTCCTGTGCTGGGTGCTCTTATGCCCCGCGCTGGATCTGTTCCTCTATCATCTGGATTTCGGTTCCACCTTTGTGCTCTGGGCCCTGTGCGGCGCGGCGGTGCTGCTTACGGCGCTCGTCGTGGGAGGGCTGCTGTGCCTGGCCTGCGGCATGGTCTGCCGCAAAAAGCCGCTGCTGTAGTCTGCCGCCGGGCGGGACGGTACGCGAACAAAGTTTTTTTGACGCCGTCGGGACGTTTTTCGCCCCGGCGGTGTTTCTGTTATGAAGGAGGTGATTCAGGTGCGCACGGAAAAAGAGATCACAGCGATATACGAAAGGCAGGCCGATACGGTCTGGCGGGTGTGCTTCTCTTTTATGAAAAATCACCATGACGCGCAGGACATGCTGCAGGAGACGTTCATCCGGCTGATGCGGTCCGACGTACGGTTTCAGGACGCCGGTCACGAGAAGGCCTGGCTCATCGTCACGGCGTCCAACCTGTGCAAAAACGCGCTGCGGCACCCGGAACGGATCCCGGAGGACATCGACGGACTGTGGGACCTCGCCGCGCCGGAACGTCAGGATACCGGGCTTGCAGAGGCGGTCCTGGCTCTGCCGCCGCTGTATCAGGAGGCGGTGTATCTGTACTATTACGAGGGGTACGGCACCGAAGAGATCGGCAAAATGCTCAATATCACGCCGTCGGCGGTCCGCTCACGGCTCGCACGCGCCAGAACGATGCTGAAACTGGAAATGGAGGAGGAAGAACATGAAAAATGAGAAGATCAGGGAGGCTTACGACAGCTTCCGGCTGGACGATCAGACGCGGCAAGCCGCGCTGGAAAACATTCTGGAGGCATCCCGGCAGGAGCGGACGGCCTCTGCCGGAAAGAGAAAACGCCGCATCCGCCGTCTGACGGCCGCCGCGGCCTGCGCGGTCCTGCTGCTGGGCTTCGGCACCGCCGCCTACGCGCTGGGGTGGTTCGGCCTGAGGGACCTGTCCGTCGGAAAAGACGATCACGAGGTGACGCGTTACCGTTACCCGGACGGGGAACCGTATCAGAAAATGGTGGAATCGGAGATCCTTTCGCTGGGGGGCTACACCGGAACGCCGGAGTACGAGGCCTTTGCGGAATGGGACGCCTACAGGCGGTCCTATGTGGAGGCGCACAGGGACGAACTGACCAACGAAGTCACGGCGCCCAACGGCTACTACGACACCTACTTCTGCTGCTTCCCCGAGATGGAGGAAAAACTGGACGAGATCCTGGAAAAGTATGGGTTAAAGCCGGTGGAAAACGAGCAGGACTTTGAAGGAGCAAGCCTGCAGGATGTCTGCGACGCGGCCGGGATCGGCAGCATCCTGCCGGACCGCGCGGATACGGTCTGGGAGGCGGGCTGCTACGCGTACGTCTTTGACAACGGCTCCTTCCACCTGGAGACGAGCCTCTATACCGGCGAGGAAGAACTGCTCGATTTTTCGCTGAACCGCGCCGTGTACGGGTCCCTGTACCCGTACGGGGTCAATATCCGGGACGCGGAACGTTTTACGGAGTGGCAGTTTACGACGGAGGAAGGCGTCCCGGTCACGGTGGCCGAGATCCGGGAACCCTTTACGGACGCCTACGGGCAGAACTGCGCGCCTACGGCGCTCGTGCTGATCGGCCGCCCGGAATCGATGGTCACCATCGGCATTTCCCCGCGCGAACAGGCGTATTATCTGATCGACGGCGTCCGCTATAAAGACGAGGAGCTGCCCGAGGGGGTGATCGGTACGCCGGAGTCACATCACTGGGAGTACGAACTGCCCTCCCGCGAGGAGATCAGGGACTTTGTGGAGGACCTGCACCCGGAGCAGATCCCGTAAACGCTGTTTTTGCAAGGCTTCTTCACGCCAGAGATACGCCGCTTTATGCGGCAGAGGCACGCTTTTTAAGCGGCCGTCATACGCCGCCCGCAGCCGCGGGCGGCATTTCGCATGTTTCGGGACGAAAGGCTTCGCGAAAGCGGAAAAACGGTCTTTTCATTTGGAAGGGACTTTAGTATAATATTGTCCATCTATGCGTTGGACTACGAAAGGGCAGATATGCTTTCTGTGATCGTACCGGCGTTCAACGAGGAAGCGATGATCGCGGCGGCTGCGTCGCGCATCAGCGCCGTACTGGACGCCGCTGACATACAATTTGAACTGATCTTTGTGGACGACGGCTCGCGGGACGCCACCTGGGAGAAGATCCTGGCTGCGGCGGCGGAAAATCCCCGCGTGCGCGGCCTGCATTTTTCGCGCAATTTCGGCAAGGAGCCGGCCATGTTTGCCGGGCTGGAGGCCGTGCGCGGAGACTGCGCCGTGGTGCTGGACTGCGACCTGCAGCATCCGCCGGAAAAGATCCCGGAGATGTACGCGCTGTGGCAGCAGGGCTATGAGGTGGTGGAGGGCAAAAAGTCCAGCCGCGGAAAGGAGAGCCTGGCCCACAAGGCGAGCGCCGGCCTGTTCTATAAGATGATCAGCAAGTCCACCGGCTTTGACATGGCGGACGCCTCCGACTTTAAGCTGATGGACCGCAAGGTGGTGGACGCCCTAAACGGCCTGAAGGAGCGCGGCGTGTTTTTCCGCGCACTGTCCTTCTGGGTAGGTTTTCGGAGCACCACGGTGGAATACGAGGTGCAGGAGCGCACCGCCGGGGAGAGCAAGTGGTCCCTGGGCAAGCTCATCAAATACGCGATCACGAACGTGGCGTCCTTTACGTCGGCGCCGCTGCACATCGTGACGGTACTGGGGGTGATCATGCTGCTCGCGTCCATTGTACTGGGCATCGTCTCGCTGGTGCAGAAGATCGCCGGCGTGGCGCTGGGCGGCTTTACCACGGTGATCCTTTTGGAACTGTTCATCGGCAGCCTGCTGATGATCAGCATCGGCATCATCGGATACTACGTGGCCCGCATCTATGAGGAAGTAAAGGGCAGACCGCGGTACATCGTCTCCGCGACCTGCGGGACGGAAGCGCAGGACGAGGAGATTCTTCGTCGCTGACGTTCCTCAGAATGACAGGAAGGCAAAACAGCAACGTCATCCTGAGCGAAGCCCGCAAAAGAAAGTGCAGTCAACGTCATCCTGAGCGAAGCCCGCGAAAACGGGCGGAGCCGAAGGATCTACAATACAAAGGAAGAGGAAACAAAATGAGCAAGGAACTGTCAAAGACCTATGATCCGAGCGTGATCGAGGACAGGATATATCAGAACTGGCTGGATAAGAACTATTTCGCGGCCCACATCGATCCGGACAAAAAGCCGTACACCATCGTGATGCCGCCGCCCAACATCACCGGGCAGCTGCACATGGGGCACGCCATGGACAACACCCTGCAGGACATCCTGATCCGCTACAAGCGCATGCAGGGCTATGAGGCGCTGTGGGTGCCCGGCACGGACCACGCCTCCATCGCGACCGAGGCCAAGGTGGTGGAAGCCATGCGCGGCGAAGGCCTCACCAAGGACATGGTAGGCCGCAAGGGCTTTCTGGAGCGCGCCTGGGCCTGGAAGGAAAAGTACGGCAACCGCATCGTGAGCCAGTTAAAGAAGCTGGGCTCCTCCTGCGACTGGAGCCGCGAGCGCTTCACCATGGACGAGGGCTGCTCCGAGGCGGTGAAGACCGTGTTCGTGAACCTGTATGAAAAGGGCTGGATCTACCGCGGCAACCGCATGGTGAACTGGTGCCCGTTCTGCAACACCTCCATCTCCGACGCGGAGGTGGAATATGAAGAGAAGGACGGCAATTTCTGGCACCTGCTCTACCCGGTCAAGGAGACCGGCGAGATGCTGGAGCTTGCCACCACGCGCCCCGAGACCATGCTCGGCGATACCGCCGTGGCCATCAACGGGGACGATCCGCGCTACGCGCATCTGCACGGCTGCCACGTGATCCTGCCGCTGCTGAACAAGGAGATCCCCATCGTGTGCGACGAGCACGCGGATATGGAAAAGGGCACCGGCGTGGTGAAGATCACGCCCGCGCACGACCCGAACGACTTTGAGGTGGGCAACCGCCACAACCTGCCGCGCGTGCGCATGCTCACCTACGACGGCCATCTGACCGGCGCGGCGGACGCGGCCGAGGCTGCGGCCTACATCGCGAGCGGCAAGGCGGCCGAGGGCGAGCCGGAGGTCCTGGACTGCGGCAAGTACGCCGGCATGACCGTCAAAGAGGGCCGCAAGGCCATCCTGGCCGACCTGGAGGCGGGCGGCTATTTAAAGCGCGTGGAGCCCTTAAAGCACGACGTGGGCACCTGCTACCGCTGCCACTCGGACATCGAGCCGATGATCTCCAAGCAGTGGTTCGTGCGCATGGACCCGCTGGCCGGCCCGGCCATCAAAGCCGTGGAGGACGGCACCATCCGCTACGTGCCGGAGCGCTTCAACAAGACCTATCTGAACTGGATGAACAATACCCGCGACTGGTGCATCTCCCGTCAGCTGTGGTGGGGCCACCAGATCCCGGCCTGGTACTGCGACGACTGCGGCGAAGTGGTGGTGAGCAAGGACGGCGCGCCCGCCGTATGCCCCAAGTGCGGCTGCACGCACCTTACACAGGATCCGGACACGCTGGACACCTGGTTCTCGTCCGCGCTGTGGCCCTTCTCCACGCTGGGCTGGCCGCAGGAGACGGAGGAATTGAAGTATTTCTATCCCACCGATACGCTGGTCACCGGCTACGACATCATCGGCTTCTGGGTAAGCCGCATGATCTTCTCCGGCCTGGCTTACACCGGCAAGGCGCCGTTTGATACCGTGCTGATCCACGGCCTGGTGCGCGACGCGCAGGGCCGCAAGATGAGCAAATCCCTGGGCAACGGCATCGATCCGCTGGAAGTGATCGACAAGTACGGCGCGGACGCCCTGCGCATGACGCTTCTGACCGGCAACGCACCCGGCAACGACATGCGCTTCTCCTGGGAGAAGGTGGAAGCCTGCCGCAATTTTGCGAACAAGATCTGGAACGCGTCCCGCTTTATCATGATGAACGAGGACGACGCGGTGGACGCCTCCGCGGCCGTGCTGGAGGACGCCGACAAGTGGATCGTCAGCAAGGTGAACACCCTGACAAGGGACGTCACCCTGAACATGGACAAATACGAGCTCGGCATCGCACTGGGCAAGATCTACGACTTTATCTGGGAGGAGTTCTGCGACTGGTACATCGAGATGGCCAAGCCCCGTCTGCGCAGCGAGAACGCCGCCTCCCGCGCGGCCGTGCTGGTCACCTTAAAGAACGTGCTGATCGACGCGTTAAAGCTGCTGCATCCGTTCATGCCGTTCATCACCGAGGAGATCTTCTGCAACCTGCAGGACGAAGAGGAGACCATCATGCGCTCCGCCTGGCCGGTGTACGACGAGGCGAAGAACTTTGCCGACACCGAGAAAAAGGTGGAACTGATCAAGGAGGCCGTCCGCGCGATCCGCGGCGTGCGCCTGTCCATGGAGGTGCCGCCGTCCCGCAAGGCCAAGGTCTTCGTGGTGAGCGCGGACGAGTCTGTGCGCCGCGCCTTTGAAGACGGAAAGACCTTCTTCGCCACGCTGGCGTCCGCCTCCGAGGTGGAGGTCTGCGCCGATAAGGCGGGCATCCCGGACGACGCCGTCTCCGCCGTGTGCGCGGGCGCGACCTGCTACCTGCCGCTGGCGGACCTGGTGGACATCGCGAAGGAGATCGAGCGCCTTACTAAAGAAAAGAACCGCCTGCAGGGCGAGATCGCCCGCTCCAACGGCATGCTGAACAACGAGAAGTTCCTGTCCCGCGCGCCCGAGGCAAAGGTGGCGGAAGAAAAGGAGAAGCTCGCCAGGTACCAGCAGATGATGGACGAGGTGAGCGAGCGCTTAAAGGGACTGGGGCAGTGATATGACCAAGATGATATCCTGGAACGTGAACGGGCTGCGCGCCTGCGCAGGCAAGGGCTTTGAAGAGGTCTTTAAGAGCCTGGACGCCGACCTGTTCTCCCTGCAGGAGACCAAGCTGCAGGAAGGACAGATCGACCTGGCCTTTGACGGCTACACGTCCTTCTGGAACTACGCGGAAAAGAAGGGCTACTCCGGCACGGCGGTGTTCACAAAACGGGAGCCGCAAAACGTCGTGTACGGCATCGGCGCGGAGGAGCACGACCACGAGGGCCGCGTGATCAGCCTGGAGTTTCCGGACTACTGGTACGTGACCTGCTACACGCCCAATTCGCAGGACGAGCTGCGGCGCCTGGACTACCGCATGACCTGGGAGGACGCCTTTCTGGCGCATTTAAAGCGCCTGGAGCAGACCAAACCGGTGATCTTCTGCGGCGACCTGAACGTGGCGCATCAGGATATCGACTTAAAGAACCCCAAGACGAACCGCCGCAACCCGGGCTTTACGGACGAGGAGCGCGGCAAGTTTACCGCCCTGCTGAACGCGGGGTTTATCGATACGTTCCGGTATTTCTATCCGGACAAGGTGGAGTATTCCTGGTGGTCGTACCGCTTTAAGGCCCGCGAGAAGAACGTGGGGTGGCGCATCGATTACTATCTGGTTTCGGAAGCGTTAAAGGACCGTTTGCGGGACGCCGCGATCCACACGGAGATCTACGGTTCGGATCACTGTCCGGTGGAACTGGTGATAGCGTAGAAGGTGTCGCCGAAGGCGACGGATGAGGTGATAAAGACATGGGCTTATTCAAAACGAGAAGCGAAAAAGAGATCAAGCGTATCATGCCGCTTGTCAGACAGATCGAGTCCCTGCGGGATTCCATGATGGCGCTGTCGGACGAGCAGCTGCGCGGAAAGACCGCGGAGTTCAAGGCGCGCTTAAAAGAGGGCGAAACGCTGGACGACATCCTGCCGGAAGCCTACGCGGTGGTCCGCGAGGGCGCGCGCAGAACGCTCGGCATGGAGCATTACCGGGTGCAGCTGATCGGCGGCATCGTCCTGCATCAGGGCCGCATCGCGGAGATGCGCACCGGTGAAGGCAAGACCCTGGTGGCCACGCTGCCTTCCTACTTAAACGCGCTGACAGGGCGCGGCGTGCACGTGGTGACGGTCAACGACTATCTGGCCAGCCGCGACGCCGAATGGATGGGCACGGTGCACCGCTTTCTGGGACTTACCGTGGGCTGCGTCTTAAACTCCATGGACTCCGAGGAGCGCCGCGCGGCCTACAACTGCGACATCACCTACGTGACCAACAACGAGCTGGGCTTTGACTACCTGCGCGACAACATGGTCATCTACAAGGAGCAGATGGTGCTGCGGGACCTTGCCTACGCCATCGTGGACGAGGTCGACTCGGTGCTGATCGACGAAGCCCGTACCCCGCTGATCATCTCCGGCCAGAGCGGCAAGTCCACCAAGCTCTACGAGGTCTGCGACTACCTGGCCGCCCGCATGGAGCGCGGCGAGGCCACGGAACTCTCCAAGATGGACGCCATCATGAAGGTGGAGCAGAAGGAGAGCGGCGACTTTATCCTGAGCGAAAAGGAAAAGCAGGTCCACCTGACCGCCCGCGGCGTGAAAAAGGTGGAGGACTACTTCCAGATCGAAAACCTGGCGGATCCGGAAAACCTGGAGATCCAGCACAACATCATCCTGGCGCTGCGCGCGAACTACCTGATGTTCCGCGACAAGGACTACGTGGTCAAGGACGACGAAGTGCTGATCGTGGACGAGTTCACGGGCCGCATCATGCCGGGCCGCCGCTATTCGGACGGCCTGCACCAGGCCATCGAGGCCAAGGAGCGCGTGAAGGTGAAGCGCGAGAGCAAGACGCTCGCCACCATCACCTTCCAGAACTTCTTCAACAAATTTGAGAAGAAGGCCGGCATGACGGGTACCGCCATGACGGAAGAAAAGGAATTCCGCGACATCTACGGCATGGACGTGATCGAGATCCCCACCAACAAGCCGGTGATCCGCGTGGACCACGAGGACGCGGTCTACAAGACCCGCCGCGAGAAGCTGCACGCCATCGTGGAGGAAGTGATCAATTCCCACGCCAAGGGGCAGCCCGTGCTGGTGGGCACCATCACCATCGAAGCGTCCGAGGAACTGTCCGCGCTCTTAAAGCGCCGCAACATCAAGCACAACGTATTGAACGCCAAGTTCCACGAGATGGAGGCCGAGATCGTGGCCGACGCCGGCCTGCACGGTGCGGTGACCATCGCCACCAACATGGCCGGCCGCGGTACCGATATCAAGCTGGACGACGCGGCCCGCGCCGCAGGCGGCTTAAAGATCATCGGTACAGAGCGCCACGAATCCAGACGTATAGATAATCAGCTTCGAGGACGTTCCGGACGTCAGGGAGA
>CACZPX010000087.1 GCA_902783095.1 uncultured Lachnospiraceae bacterium | reverse complement strand
ATGATGGCCATGGCCGAAAAGGCCAGCCCTACAGCCGCCGTGGCTTCCGTGCTGATGCGCCCCACAAAAAACGTGTCCGCCGCGTTGTAGACGGCCGTGACCAGCATGCTGATGATGGTCGGCAACGCCAGTTTCGGGATCAGCTTTCTGACCGGCGTCTCCGTCAGGTTTTTAAACCGCGCCTGCTGGGCGGCGGTCCGGTCCGAACTGCTTCCCATATCAGACAAAATCTACGGTGAGGATATCCGAAAAGCCGGTCACCTCAAAGACTTCCCGCACGATCTCGTTGGGGTTGAGGACCGTCATATAGCCCTGCACGTTCATGACCTTCTGCGCCGTAAGCAGCACGCGAAGGCCCGCGGACGAGATATAATCCAGCCCGGACAGATCGAAATACAGATCCGTGACGCCGTCCAGTTCGGTCTTGACGACCGCTTCCAGCTCGGGCGCGGTCAGCGTGTCCAGCTTGCCGGTCAGCGCGAGCGTCAGATGCGTACCTTCTTTGTTCTTTTTGATCTCCATGACAGTCCTCCGTTAAAACGCCTTGTAGATGATCAGTTCCGCGGTGTTGTCGGCAATGGCGATCTCCACCTCATCCGCCAGCTTGCCCACCACGGACTTCTCCAGCTCATCCCACTCTTCCGTCTCCGCCTTTTCGCCGAGCGAAGCCTTGTAGCGGTTAAAGGACCACAGGCTGCCCATCTGGCTGGAGGACGCGCCCGCCGGCAGATACAGGCCGGCCGCGTAATCCACGGTCATGTCGCTGCTTGCGGGCTCCGTCATCCGCTCCATCAGGCTGCGGATCTTGCCCATCACGCCCTTTGCCGCGGCGTTCTTTCCGCTGGAAGACAGCGCAAGCAGACGCTGGCGCATGTCCGCGTTCATGATCACCGGCATGCTCAGATGCAGTTTGTAGGTGTTCTTATCGTCGTCGATCCAGAAATCCGCGTCGTGTTTTCCGGCCATGGCCTGCATCAGGCCCATCATCTCCTCTGCCAGAAGACGCAGCTGCATCGCATTCTTTCCGGGAAGTCCCTTGTATGCCGCGACCCGCTCCGCCTGGGACAGGGCCTCTTCAACGCCCGCACCTTCGCTGGTCACATGAATGATATCCGATCTCATTTATTCCTCCTGCTCCAAATGCTTCTCAATTGGTAAGGCAACAGTTGCATCGTATCAGACCCGGGGTAAAAAAACAATGTTTCGGCGGACTTTTTTGTGCCGTCTGTCCGCGTCTTTCTGACCGCTTGCCGCCTTCCGTATCCTCTGCTATAATCCTTGGAGCATGCGCGTGCCGGCACGTCCGGTACACGTCAGTTTTCTGTTTAAAAGGGGGACAAAACCTTGGACTATATCGTAAGAGCCACTGCCGCCGGCGAGCGCGTCCGCGCCTTCGCCGCGACCACAAGAGACCTGGTGGAACAGGCCAGAAGCATCCACAACACCAGCCCCGCCGCGACCGCGGCCCTGGGCCGCCTGCTCACCGGCGCCGCCATGATGGGCATCACCATGAAGGGCGAGGCCGATATCATGACCATCATGGTCAAGGGGGACGGCCCCATCGGCGGCATCACCGTCACCGCCGACGCGCACGGCAATGTGAAGGGCTACGTAAACAACCCCAACGTGCTGCTGCACGCCCGGCCGGACGGCAAACTGGACGTGGGCGGCGCCGTGGGAAAGGGCACGCTCACCGTGATCCGCGATCTGGGCTTAAAGGAGCCCTACGTGGGTTCCGTGGAACTTGCCACCGGTGAGATCGGCGACGACCTGACGCTGTACTATTCCGTAAGCGAGCAGACCCCCGCCTCCGTGGGACTGGGCGTGCTCCTGTCGCGGGAAAACGTGGTGGAGCAGGCCGGCGGCTTTATGGTGCAGCTGATGCCCGACACCCCGGACGAGGTGATCGACGTGCTGGAAAAAAACATCGGCGCCGTACACTCCGTGACCGATCTGCTGAAGGGCGGCATGACGCCGGAAGACATTCTGAATAAACTGCTGGACGGGCTGGAGCCTGAGATCCTGGACCGCTGCGAAACGAAGCTCTCCTGCAACTGCAGCTACGACCGTATGGCCCGCGCGCTGATCAGCCTGGGCCGCGAGGAACTCTCCTCGCTCATCGCGGAGGGCGAACCCGTGGAGCTGGTCTGCCAGTTCTGCAAGAGCAAATATACGTTTTCCGTGGATGATCTGAAGGCCATGCTGGAAGCCGCCGGCTAAACGCCGGAAAACAGAAAGGACGGCGCTGCCCCAAACCGGGCCGTGCCGTCCTTTTTCTGTCTTTCGCTGTCTTTTGTCTATGCCGCTTCCGTTTTTACGGGTCTCAGTCCCGCGGCTTTCCGCCCAGAATATCCAGTACCCGCCGCCTGCACCGGCTGCCCTGGCAGCGGCCCATGCCGATCCCGGTCCGCCGCCTGACGCCCTCGTAATCCGCCGCGCCGCGCCGGATGGCCTGTTCGATCTCCGCCCGCGTCACGGTCATGCAGGCGCAGATCACGTCGCCGTAAGCCGGGTTTTGCATGATCCGCGCCGCCCAGTCCTCCTCGGACAGATCCCGTGCCCGGACGATCCCGGTGCGCACCGGATCAAAGTCCGCGCGAAGCGCCGTCCTGCCGGTCCGCTCGGCCGCCTTTTTTGCCACGAGCTTCCCCAGTTCGTTGGAAAAGGTCAGACCCGGCGTCTTGATCCCGATCAGGCTGAACAGCCCGTCTTCTTCCAGCAGCTTAAAATCCTTCAGGCTTTTCTCTTCCCGCAAAATCACGCCGTCCTTTTCCGTCACATAGAACGGGTTGGGCCTCATGGAGCCGAAGGTCCGGATCTGCGCGGACAAATCCAGGCCGGGCGCCACCTGCCGGCAGAGCGCCGCCAGCCACGCCAGTCCGTCCGCGTCCACGCGCATGTCCATGGCCGTCTGCTCCTCTTCGGACTGGTCCCGCGTGGTGGGGCCCAGCAGCAAATTGCCGTCTATCGTGGGCACCAGCGTCAGGCCTTTTCCGTCCTCGCCCTCGTGAAAGACGATATGCCGCGGCGCGCCAGAAACGCCCCGGTCCAGCACCACGTAGTCCGCCGCGGTGGGATACAGCCGCAGCCGCGGCTGTTCCACCAGCTCGCGGACACGGTCGGAGGACAGGCCGGCCGCGTTGATCACAACGGCGGCCCGGTAAGTCTCGTCCTCGGTCTCCACCTCAAACCCGTCCGCAAGCCTGCGGATCCGTTCCACCCTGCTGTGAAACCGGAACGCCGCGCCGTTTGCGCGCGCGTTTTCATAGGCCGCGATGCAGAGCTCCCACGGGTCGAGCGTTCCGGTGCCCGGCGCGTACAGCGCCGACGTGACGCCGTGCCCCAGTGCGGGTTCCATCTCCTCGGCCTCCGCGCCGCAAAGCAGCCGCAGGCCCTTTACGCCGCCCGCGGCGCCGTCGTCAAACTTGCGCCGGATCCGCCGGTCCGCCTGCGGCCCGTAGCCGACCATCAGCGAGCCCGGCCGCACGAACGGTACGTCCAGTTCCTGACAAAGCCGGTCAAAGGCTTCGTTGGCCTGCACGCAGAGTTTGCCCTTTTCGGAGCCCGGCTTCTGGTCGTAGCCCGGATAGATGATGCCGGTATTGGCCTTGGAGATCCCCCGGCACACGTCCGCCTCCTGCTCCAGCACCAGAACGTCCAGCGGATACCGCATCAGGTTTCTGGCCGTAAAGCAGCCCAGCAGGCCGGCGCCGATCACAATGACGTCTGTCCTGATCATGTCGTCCTCTTATCGATCGTTTTCGCAGCTGCGATGACTGTCCGCCCCTATCTTATCGTATTTGCAGAAGTGAATCAATTGTGATACCCTTTGAACCAAAGGAAGATCTGAACATGGCAAAAGAAGAGCTTGATCCAATCAGTACAAAGACGCCTCTGCTCCGGCTGCAGACCGGCCTTCTGGTGGTCGGTGCGGGCGCCGCCGGCATGGCCGCGGCTGCTTCCGCTGCGGCGGAGGGCGCTTCGGTGCTCCTGGCGGACGACCGGCCCGTTCCCGGCGGCATCCTCTCCCAGTGCATCCACCACGGCTTCGGCCTGGGCCGCTACGGGCGGGATATGACGGGGCCGGAGTACCGTGACGCGGAGAGCGCCGTCTTTCTGCGCTCCGGGGCGGCGTATCTGCCGCAGACGCGGGTGCTTGCCCTGCGTCCGGACCGGACGGCGCTTGCGGTCTCTCCGGACGGCCTGCGGGAGATCTCTCTCGAGCACTGCATCCTGGCCACCGGCTGCAGAGAGCGGCCGCTCGGCAGCCTGCCCGTTGCCGGACCGCGGCCGGAAGGCGTCTACACCGCCGGCGAGGCGCAGGAGCTGATCAACCTTGGCCATTACGATATCGGCGATACCGTCTTTATTCTGGGCAGCGGGGACATCGGCCAGATCATGGCCAGGCGGTTCTGCCTGCTGGGCAAGACCGTGGCCGGCATGGCGGAGATCCGCGGCGAGCTGGGCGGCATCCTGCGCAACCGGGTGGAATGCGTGGAGGCCTTCCATATCCCCGTCTTTCTCCGGTCCACCGTCACCGCCGTACACGGCTTTCCGCGTCTGTCCGGCGTGACGCTGCAGCATCTGGACAGCGGCCAGCAGGAGACGATCCCCTGCGATACGCTCATCACCGCGCTGGGCCTGATCCCGGACAGATCTCTGGCGGAGCCGCTGCGCACGACAGGCGGTTATCCGGACTGGCTGCACTTCTGCGGCAACGCCGATACCGTCCACAGCATTGTGGACAGCGCATCCGCGCAGGGCGCCGCGCTTGGAAAACGGCTCGCCGGGCTTCTGTAATTCAGCCCCCGCGTTTTTCAAAGCAAGCCACGGCCTCCCGCAGGTCGCGCACGCCCACGATCTCGATCCCGGATATCTCCTTTAACGCCTTCAGGTTTCCCCGCGGCACGATGCAGCGCGCAAAGCCCAGCTTGAGCGCTTCTTTGACGCGCGCGGCCGGCTGGCTCACCGCGCGGACTTCGCCGGTCAGACCCACCTCGCCGAACACGAGCGTCTTTTCCGGCAGGGAGATGTCCTTATAGCTCGACACGACGGCCATCACGATGCCCAGATCCAGCGAGGGTTCCGCCACGCGCAGGCCGCCCGCGATGTTGACGTAGGCGTCGCAGTCGGAGAGTTTTAAGCCCAGCCGCTTTTCCAGCACGGCCATCAGGAGGTTGACGCGGTTGTAGTCGGTGCCCGCCGCCGTGCGGCGCGGTATGCCGAAGCCCGTGCGGAAGATCAGTGCCTGGATCTCCATCATAATGGGCCGGTTGCCCTCTATGGCCGCCGTGATCACGGAGCCGGACGCCTGCGCCGAGACCTCCGAGATCAGATATTCCGAGGGATTCGGCACCTCGCGCAGGCCGTTTCCCGCCATCTCGAACACGCCGATCTCGTTGGTGGAGCCGAAGCGGTTCTTGATGCCGCGCAGGATGCGGTAGGCCGCCTGCCGGTCGCCCTCAAAATAGAGCACCACGTCCACCATGTGCTCCAGCATGCGCGGGCCGGCCACCTGGCCGTCCTTGGTCACGTGCCCCACGATGAAGATGGTGATGCCCAGCCCCTTGGCGAGCTGCAGCAGCACCGAGGTGGACTCGCGCACCTGTGAGACGCTGCCCGGCGCGCCGTTTACGTCCTCGCGGCTCATGGTCTGGATGGAGTCGATGATCACGACCTCCGGCTTTTCCTCTTTCAGCACCTCGGCCACCGTATCCAGGTCGGTCTCCGCCAGAAAGCGCAGCTCGTCGGAAAACGTTCCCAGACGGTCCGCCCGCAGTTTGATCTGGCGCAGGGATTCCTCGCCGGAAATATAGAGCACGGAATGCCCGGCGGCCGCCAGCTTTCCGGACACCTGCAGAAGCAGGGTGGACTTGCCGATACCGGGATCGCCGCCCACCAGGATCAGCGACGCCGGCACGATGCCGCCGCCCAAAACCAGGTCCAGCTCGCCGTAGCCCGTGGACAGGCGCACCTCCGCCTCAGTGTCGATCTCCGACAGCCGCTTGGGCGCATGATCCGCGCCGCGCCGGCCGCCGGCAAGGTCCACCCGGCCGGCCTGTCTGGGCTTCTTCGCCGCAGGCGCCTCCACAAAGGTGTTCCACGCCCGGCAGGCGGGACACTGTCCCATAAACTTGGCGGACTCATAGCCGCATTCCTTGCAGAAAAATACTGTCTTGCCGATCTTTGCCATAATGAAACCTTTCTTTGCTCCCATCCGCTCCCCGCGGCGGGACCGTCCCCGCTCAGTATAGCACAGATCCGGTCACAATACCGCCTCTTCCCAGCCTTTTGCGGTCAGCACCCAGCCGGTGTGGAACCCGCAGCGTTTGGCGTAGGCCGCCATCTGCGGGAAGGCATAGCCCACGTGGACCGCCGCGTGGGAATCGGACGAGAGCATGATGCGCGCGCCGCGCCGGTTCAGCTCCCGCAGGATCCAGTCGCCGGGGCACGGCTCGGCCCGGTAGCCGCGGGACATCGCCCCGGAGTTGATCTCAAAGATCCGGTCCGCCGGCAGCAGGGCGTCCAGCGTATCGCTCACCAGCCGCCTGTAGCGCAGGCTCTTCGTGTCGATGAGCGGCGCGATCTCCTTGAACTTGGTCAGCAGGTCGAAGTGCGCGATCACGTCGCAGTCCGTCCGCTCCACCACCTCCGCCAGCGTGCGGTAATAGCACGCGGCAAAGGCCATCGCGTCGCCGTAAAAAATCCTGTCTATGCAGGCCTTCGTGACGTCCGGGCTCAGATCCACCGCGGTCAGCCCTTCGTCCGTCCGGATATAGTGGACCGCGCCGATCACGTATTCCCAGGGCATCTGCCGCGGCGGCGAAAAGGTGTCCTGCTCGATCCCTGCCGCCACATGGATCTGCCCTTTGTATTTTTCACGCAGCGCCATTAGCTCCGCATAGAGCGCCGGTTCCCCCTCCGGCGTCATGCCGGACGGCGGATCCTCCGGAAAGACCGAGTGTTCGGAGATCCCGACCGTCTCAAAGCCCTGCGCGATCGCCGCGCGGATCACGTTCTCCGCGCTGTCCCGGCCGTCGCAGTACGTCGTGTGATTGTGTATGCTGCAGCGGATCATATCATTTTCTCCTGTTTCCTCTTTTGATCGGATCTGTCATTCTCTCTTTTCTCCGTCATCCGTGCGCGGAGCGATCCTGTCCAGGATCCGCCGGTAGCCGCCCGCACCGTAGTTGAGACAGCGATTGACCCGGGAAATGGTCGCGCTGGACACGGAGACCTCCTCCATGACCGCCTGATAGGCCTTTCCCTCCCGCAGGAGCTTCGCTACATACAGCCGCTGCGTCATGTCCTGGATCTCCCGGATCGTCATCAGATCCTCCAGAAAATCCATACACTCCTCTTTGTTCCGTATTGCCGCAAACGCCTCGCACAGCAGGTCGATCTGCTTATCGTCATACTTTCGATGGTCGCTTTCCATGGCTGTCTCCTTTGCTCATTTGCGGCGGGATCACGCGCCCGGCGGACGGTCCGCACGCTGTATGTGCGGGTCTTGCCGCTGCGGTATATTGTGGATGAATCGCCGCCGCTGATTCAGCACTTTATCACGCTAAAGTGATGATGTCAACCGCTTTTTTACTCTGCCGACGCACGCAAAATCCGGTGGCACAGGCCCTGTTTTTATGATACGATACTTTGGATAGATACATTTCGGGCCGACGGGCCCGCCGGAAAGGATACGAACCGATGGACAAACCCTGTCTGGTTGTGATGGCTGCCGGGATGGGCAGCCGCTACGGTGGCTTAAAGCAGATGGATCCCGT
This sequence comes from uncultured Lachnospiraceae bacterium, assembly GCA_902783095.1. Taxonomy (GTDB): domain Bacteria; phylum Bacillota; class Clostridia; order Lachnospirales; family Lachnospiraceae; genus UBA3774. The sequence continues at coordinate 3,255 of CACZPX010000087.1, read as the reverse complement.
GGATCCGCAGGGCCACATCATTATGGATTTTTCCGTGTACGACGCGCACCGGGCGGGTTTTGACTCGGTCGTCTTTATCATCAAGCACGAATTTGAAGCCGCGTTCCGCGAGACCGTAGGCGCCCGCGTGAGCCGCTATATGAGCGTGAAGTACGCCTTTCAGGACGTAAACGATATCCCCGAAGGCTTTGCCGTGCCGGAAGGCCGCGTAAAGCCCTGGGGCACCGCGCACGCCCTGCTGTCCGCGCGCGGCCTGATCAACGGACCGTTCGCGGTGATCAACGCGGACGACTACTACGGCCGGCAGGCCTTTGAAGACCAGTACCGTTTTCTTTCGGCCCTGAACGAGACCAGCCGTTACCGCTACGCGATGAGCGGCTATCACCTGGCCAACACCCTTACCGAAAACGGCTACGTCTCCCGCGGCGTGTGCACCACGGACGCGGCCGGCGATCTGGCCGCCATCGTGGAACGGACGCACATCGAGCGGCGGGACGGCCATCCGGCCTTTACGCTGGACGACGGCGCCACCTGGCAGACGCTCGCGGACGATACGCCCGTCTCCATGAACCTGTGGGGCTTCTCCCGCGACTATCTGGAGGAGGCACAGGCGCGCTTCCCCGCCTTTTTGGAGAAGGCGCTGGCCGATAATCCCCTGAAGGCGGAGTTTTATCTGCCTGCCGTCGTGGACGCCCTGTTGAAGGAAAAGGGCGCAAAAATCCGCGTGATCCCCACCCCGGACAAGTGGTACGGCGTCACCTACGCGGCGGACAAGCCCGTGGTGTGCGAGGCCGTGGCCCGCATGAAGCGGGAGGGGCTGTACCCGGAAGTTTTTTAGATCCTTCGACTGCGCGGGCAAAGCCCGCTCCGCTCAGGATGACAGACCTGCCGTCCGGGACACAAACAGAAAACACTTTAGAGGAGACCTATCATGATACAAGCCATCAACGTCAGCCTGCGTTTCGGCAAAAAGGCCCTGTTTGAAGACGTCAACGTCACGTTTTCGCCCGGCAACTGCTACGGCATCATCGGCGCGAACGGCGCGGGCAAGTCCACCTTCCTGCGCATCCTGTCCGGTGAGCTGGAGCCCACCAAGGGAGAGGTGGTCACCACCCCCGGCGAACGCATCTCCTTCTTAAAGCAGGACCACTTCCAGTACGACGAGTACACCGTTCTGGACACGGTGATGCTGGGCAACCCGCGCCTGCTGGAGGTCATGCACGAAAAGGACGCGCTGTACGCCAAAGAGGAATTCACGGACGAGGACGGCATCCGCGCCAGCGAGCTGGAGACGGAATTTGCCGACATGAACGGCTGGGAGGCCGAGTCCGACGCCGCCACCCTCTTAAACGGCCTGGGCGTGGACACGGAGCACCACTACAAACTGATGCGGGATCTGGACGGCGCCTTAAAGGTGAAGGTGCTGCTGGCGCAGGCCCTGTTCGGCAACCCGGACATCCTGCTGCTGGACGAGCCGACCAACTTCCTGGACCTCGCCGCCATCGCCTGGCTGGACGAGTTCCTGATCAATTTTGAGAACACCGTGATCGTGGTCTCCCACGACCGCTATTTTCTGAACAAGGTCTGCACGCAGATCGCGGACATCGACTATTCCAAGATCCAGCTTTACTCCGGAAACTACGATTTCTGGTATGAGTCTTCACAGCTGATGATCCGCCAGATGAAGGAAGCAAACCGCAAGAAGGAAGAAAAGATCAAGGAACTGCAGGAGTTTATCCAGCGTTTCTCCGCAAATGCTTCCAAGAGCAAGCAGGCAACTTCCAGAAAGCGTGCGCTGGAAAAGATCCAGCTGGACGAGCTGAAGCCTTCCTCCAGGCGTTACCCCTACATTGATTTCCGCCCGGACCGCGCCATCGGCAACGAGGTGCTTACGGTGGAGAACCTGTGCAAGACCATCGACGGCGTGAAGGTGCTTGACAACATCAGCTTCACGCTGCGCCACGACGACAAGGTAGCCTTTGTCGGCGGACACGAGCTGGCAAAGACGGTCCTTTTCCAGATCCTCATGGGAGAAATGGAGCCGGATTCAGGCACCTATAAGTGGGGCGTCACTACCTCAAGGGCATATTTCCCGAAAGACCACAACGCTGAGTTCACCAGCGATCTGATGATCTATGACTGGCTGCAGCAGTATTCGCCGGTAAAGGATATCACCTATGTCAGAGGCTTCCTCGGCCGCATGCTTTTTGCCGGCGACGACGGGGCGAAGAAGGTCAATGTCCTTTCCGGAGGCGAGAAGGTCCGCTGCATGCTTTCCAAGATGATGATCTCCGGCGCGAACGTGCTGATCTTTGACGAGCCGACGAACCACCTTGACATGGAGTCTATCACCGCGCTGAACAACGGTATGATGAAATTTCCCGGCGTGATCCTGTTCACCTCCCGCGACCATCAGATCGTTCAGACCACGGCAAACCGCATCATCGAGATACTGCCCGGCGGCTTTATCGACAAGATCACGACCTACGACGAGTACCTTGCCAGCGATGAGATGGCGAAAAAACGCCAGGTCTACACGGCAAATGTCGAAGAAGAAGATTTCATCGAGGAAGAAGAATAATGAATGCAATGGTTCTCAAGCTGATCGCGCTGGCAACCATGTTTGTGGATCATCTGTTTGCCTCAAACATCAATCCCAGCTGGATCGACCTGACCGGCGTTGCCGGACAGCGCTTTTTGATGACGAACTGGAGGATCTACAACATCGGGCGCATCATCGGGCGCGTTGCCTTCCCGATTTTCTGCTTCCAGATCGCGGAAGGCGTGAAATATACGAAGAACTGGCGCAAATACGCCCTTCGCCTTGCGGGCCTTGCCATCCTTTCCGAGTGGCCCTTTGATTTCGCGCTGAAGCATTTTGCCGTGAACTGGGATTCCCAGAATGTGTATTTCACGCTTCTTCTCGGCATGGCGATCGTCACCTTCATGAGGCTCGTGAAGGAGGACTGGAAATACCTGGTCTGGCCGGTGCTTGTCTACGTAATGGCCGTGATTGCCCAGGATGTGCTGAAGAGTGATTACGGCTGGTCCGGCGTGGTCTGCATCGCGGTCATGGGCCTGATGAACGAACCCTGGGAGAGGCTGTTCAGGCTCTGGACGCCGCAGATGGAGCAGATGAAGAGGGTCATCTTTGCCGCCCTTGGCATCCCGATCCTGTACTATAAAAACAACTTCGAAATCTATGCCCTGCTTGCGCTGATACCGATCGCGCTGTACAACGGAAGAAAAGGCTAT
>CACZPX010000086.1 GCA_902783095.1 uncultured Lachnospiraceae bacterium | reverse complement strand
GTCCGCGCGGCCTGGGACACCATTCCGGAGACCATGAAGATCGGTTCCAAGAACGTGCCGCTGCTGGAGGGCACCTGCCTGCGCACCGAGCGCGCCTTTGAGGACACCTTCAAGGAAGACCCGTTCTACAAGCTGCACGTGGCCTACCGCCGCCATCACACCGCCGTGCGTATCCTGGTGGACTTCACCCTGTTCTACTTCCCGGGTACCACCATCCGCGACGCCTGCGATATCTACAAGAAGGAGATGGGCTTTGACTTTGTGACGGCCCGCGGTCAGGTGCGCTCGCATCAGGCGACGCCCGGCTACTTCACCACCTATCACTACGGCATGAAGAAGCTGACGCAGTGGGAGAAGGAGTACGGCATCGACAAGAAGACCTACACCGAGCTGCTGTTCTCGGCCGGCCTGGTGGGCATCAAGACCTTCAAGGCCTATCTGGATCTGACGGACGAAGAGCGCGAGCGCTACTACCACGAGTTCAAGTCCTTAGACATGGCCTAAGGAACGGTCGATCCGAAGGATAAAAGGAAGCAGGGGACGGCGCCGTGTCTGCACGGGCGTCCGTGTCCCTGCTTTCTTTTATATCCTGATAATCAGGATATACCGGCTCCGTGAGAAAAACGCTGCGCAGCGGCCTGCGCGTTCCTGTTTGATCCGTTCTGTTTGACAAAACCGCCGGTGTCTGCTATAAGTGACCGTACTGTCTTTTGAAGGAGAGAAAGGGTCGTGAAACGGTTCCTTTGGATGATTATAAGCGCCATGCTGCTTCCGGCATTGCTTGCCGGCTGCCTGCCTGCGGCAAAAACTGCTACGCACGGCAGCGCATCGGCTGCGGACGCCGCACCGCAGACAGCAGACGGCGTTGCAGCGATGGCCGCGGCACCGGACCGTACGGAGGCTGCAGACGTAAACGAAACGCAGCCGCACCCCGTCAATGCGGATCCCGGCGTACAGGAGATCAAAACCGCCGCGCAGCCGCAGCAGCCGGCAGCACCGACCGGCACAGAGGCGACTGAAACACCGGCCGGCACAGCGACGACCGAAGCACCGGCCGGCACAGAGACGACCGAAGCACCGGCCGGCACAGAGACGACCGAAGCATCAGCCGGCACAGAGGCGACCGAAACCCCGGCAGACACGGAAACGGAAGCGGAAGCGACTGCGGAAATTACGGAAGAGCCGCAGACTGCCGAACCGGAAGAAGATCCGCAGCCTACGACAGAAGAGGAAGAGCACCCGCAGCCCACCGAGCCTCTCACCAGAGGCGCGTCTTATACCGGCGGCACCTACCTGCAGTGGGACGATGCGCTGAACGTCATCCGCATAGACGGGACGCAGCTTTCGCTGCCCTGCCCGGTGGCGGAGCTTCTGGCGGCCGGCATCGTTATGGAAGAGTCCTTTGCGGGCAAGGTGCTGGAGCCCGGCACCACGGACTTCGGCTTTTTTGACGCTGGCAGCACCCGCTTTACGCTGTTTGTGCGCAACCGGACGGACGGGCCGCAGGCCTTCGCCGACGCGGTCGCCTTCGGCATCAACGTGGATACCGACTGGCTGGCGGACGTGGACATCACGGTCTCCGTCTTTGACCGCGCCTCCACCATGGACGGCCTGGTGAGCCGCCTGGGAGAGCCCTTTTACGTCTACGAGGGAGAGGACCTGTCGTCCTATTACTGGAACGACAAAGACTACCGCTACGACCTTGGCATCAACTACGATGCGGCGAGCGGTTCCGTATACAGTTACTACATGTACAATTACAGATGATAAATAACAGGGCCATTTGGGCCCTGTTTGCGAAAGGGGGAGAAAAATATGAAGCGAATGTTATCGGCCGTATTGGCCATGACGCTCTGCGCGTCGCTGTTTAGCGGCTGCATTTTTAGACAGCCGACCGTAGGTCCGGACCCGACGCGGTCTGCGGGGACGCAGGAGACACAGGCGGTGCCCGGCTCTAAGGAAGCGGTCTCGGTCCCCGACGTGAAGGAACTCTTTAAAAACGCGTCTTCCAGACTGCAGAACGAGAAAGAAGTCTCCATGCACATGGACATGACGGTGGAGATACAGATGAGCGTGATGGGGCAGTCAGTCGACGTCACCCTGGACGGCGATCTTGACACGGCAAAGCAGGATGAGTACCAGCACGTTATCCTGTCGATGCAGACGACTGCCTACGGACAGACCCAGGGGACCTATTCCGAACAGTACATCGCGCCGGCGTCCGGAGATCATTATGACGTGTATTCCAACGACGGCAGCGGATGGACCACGCAGACGCTTCCCAAAGGAAGCGTGCAGCTTTCGGACAACGCCGCCGGTCTGCTGTCGGAAAAGCTGGCGGAGTTTTTAACGCTGCGGTCCGGAACGGAGACCTACAACGGGCGTGACTGCTACGTGGCGGACGGCAGCATCAGCTGGGAAGACGTGCAGGCCATGGAGGGCATGGGCGAGATGTTCGGTCAGCTCGGCAGCGAAGACGCCGGGGACCTGAGCGACATCCGCTTCCACGTCGTCTATTATTTTGATG
>CACZPX010000085.1 GCA_902783095.1 uncultured Lachnospiraceae bacterium | reverse complement strand
CGTGCGGATGGTCTGCAGGCTGCGGCAGGCCTCAAAGGCGCCTTCCTCCAGCTGCGTCAGGGACGCCGGCAGCGTGATCTCCCGCAGAGAGGCGCAGCTTGCAAACGCCCCGGCGCCAATGGCAAGAAGCCCCTCCGGTAGCGCGGCTTCCTGCAGCGCCCCGCAGCCGTAAAAAGCACGCGCGCCGATCCGCGTCAGATTATTAGGCAGGCGGATCTGCGTCAGATCCCGGCAGAAATAAAAGCCGCCGTCCCCGATCTCCGTGACGCTGTCCGGCAGCGTCACTTTCTCAAAGGGATAGTAGCCGTTGGCGTCAAACACGAGCATTATACCGAACGCGTAGCTGCCGATCTTCGTGACCGGCACCCCTTCTACCGCGTCCGGGATCACAAGTTCCGTGTCCGTGCCCGCATAGCCGGTGACCTCCGTATGGTCCGCGTAGACCGCATAGGTGATCTCGCCCAGCGCGGTCTTCTGCGTCACGGTCTTACGATCCGCCCGGACCGCGAGCGGGACCGGCGTCGACGCGTAGTGATCACCGTTCACGTCCTCGATCTCCAGCTGTGCGTAATACTGCATCCCCTGAGAACCGGTCATGACGGTCTCAAACCCGAAGTGCTCTCTGACCGGCTGCTCCTCCCAGCCAAAGGTCCCGGTGGCGCTCCACTCCGCAAAGGGCCTGACCGCGCCGTTTGCGTCCGTGACCGGCGCGTACAGGGAAAAGGAGTACTGCAGGCTCTTCCAGTCCGCAACGTCCACGGTATTCTTGCCGGCCTGCCCGGTCTGTCCCTCGCTCTCCGTCGCGGAGAGGACGGCGACTTCTCCGGTGGTCCGGTCCGCCGCAACGCGGATCGCCACTTCCAGATCCTCCGAATCGGACAGATGCATCCCCGTGGCGAGATCGCTGCGCAGTCTCGTGCGCTGCGTCACGTAGACGCGCCGGGCGGCGTCCGATTCCAGTTCGGTCACCGGCCACAGCAGGGGCGTCCCGCCGTCCGCCGAAATGCCGATCATCGGCAGATCCTTGGGCAGATGCAGCGCGCCGTCCGGTCCGGGCTCCAGGCTGCAGTTTGTCATGACGGCGTACAGCCCGCCCATGACGCTCGGCGCTAAAATATGATACGTGGCGCGGACCATATTGTTCTGCTGATCTTCCGTCAGGTCCAGCAGATATTCGCTCCCGGCGTCCTCCGGCTCGCCCAGCACCCAGTTGCGGCTGCGGCTCGTCAGCCACTGCCCCGCGTTGGTCTCCAGATAGGCACGGTAGCTGTCGGAGACGGCCAGGTTCTTATAGACGCCGTTCAGTTCGATAAACTGGTTTTTGTTGCGGCAGGGGTAATAGAGCGAGATCCCGCCCGCGCGGTCGACGTTCGCGGTGCCGCAGACCACCGCCTGTTCCAAGGCGGCGGTGAGCGCGGTTGCTTCCGACGGGCAGACCGCCTGCAGGTTCGCCGCGAGATCCTTCAGGTCCACCAGATCGTAGCTGTAGCTGTCCGTCCCCTTTCCGGTCACGTACAGGCCAAAGCTCTTGGAGGCGGTCCGCTGCCGCATGATGGCGGAATAGCTGCCCTGCGCCAGTCCGTCCGAGAGTTTTTCCGCAACCGCCGCAAAGGCCTCCGTCAGCGCCGGCAGGCGCGAAAGGTCCACACAGGACAGCGTGACGTCCGGGTTGTAGGTCTCCGTTTTCCGTCCCTCGTAATAGGCCGCGAAACCGTCCACGACGGCCGCGCCGACGGCGGCGGGATCCGCGGTCTGCTCCAGAACGTTCAGACAGGTATAGTCCCAGCCCTCGCCGGGCTCCAGTTCCTCGGAAGCGACGTAGTAGTCCGCGTACCGCTGCCAGAGCGCCATGTTTTCCAGCGAGGCCATCAGGCAGGCGTCAAAGCCGACGATATCCAGCCAGCGTTCCCCCGTCCCGAAGGGCGTCGCGTCCATGGCCGCCTCGAGTTCCGAAAGCAGCAGCGCGTCATCGTCAAAGAGTTCGTCCGAGCCGTAGCCCCAGAGCGGCCCGCCGCCGTGATCCCAGAAGATCAGCGCGGTATGTCCGGCCGGATAGTTGGCCGTGCAGAAATTGACAAAGCCGGAGAGGGTCTCCGGCGCGCCCATGTTGGCGTTGGCCGCCGTCTGCGCCACGATGCGCTCCTCCCCCTGTTTGGACAGGTCCAGCACGCAGTTGCGGTCCGCAGGCACGTCGCCGACCCAGCGGCGTGCGCCGCCCGTGTACACCAGCAGGTTGACGTTCTGCCAGGAAAGCCCCGCGGCCGCCATCTCCTCCAGGTCCTTCGTGGCGTTGCCCAGCCGGCTCTCCAGGTTGGACCCGATCATGTAGACCATCACGGTCCAGGTCTTTTGGGCCTGCGGCAGGCCTGCCGCCGTGTCCGTGAGCACCGCGTCCTCCGGACGGCTCTTCTGCGAGCGTCTGGCCAGCGCGCGGGAGTAGTATTCCTGCGGATCCTGCGTCTCTTCTTCCGCGGCGGCGTTCTGTGCGGTCACCGCGGCCGCCTGCTGCGCCGTCTCCTGCTGCTTTTCGCCGTCCGTCCCCGCGTTTCCGAAGGGTTCGCCGGACTGCGTGGAGGCCGTCTGCCCTTCCTGTGCGGCCGTTGCCGCGGCGGAGTCTCCCTCTGCGCCGCAGCCCGCGGCCGTGATCAGCATGGCCGCGCAAATCAGCCCCGCAAGCAGCCTTCGCCCGCGTCCCGTATGCCCGTTGCCGTGTTTTTCCATCTTGTCCTCTTTGTCAAAAAACCGGATGCAGGCCTGCGTCCGGTGCGTGCCGTTCCCGAAAGATCCCCTGCGGGAACGCCGTTTATCTGTTGAAAAGGGCGGACACTCCCGTGCCCGCCCGCCTGTTTTTAACGATATGCGTAAGCCGTGCCGGTCGCCTGCGGCGCAAAGCGCACCGCGCAGCCGTAGCCCGCGTAGCCGCGCATCTGCATGGTCGCGCGGATGTGCACGGACGGACTGCACAGCGAGTAGGCGTAAACGCGGTCCTTGCTGACGTAGGTGAAGGCGTTGTCCGGCACAAAGCTGCTCATGGTGTCCGTGGTGACGTTGAACAGGTAGTGCTGCATCAGATCGCGGTAGGCCGGATCCGTGGCCGCCTCGTGGTAGTAGTTGTAACTGAACGCGTCGGTCGCCTTCAGCGCGTCGATCTGCAGGTCCTTGGTGCCCATGTCGTCCCAGGTGGAATCGACCTCATACCACTCGCCGTCCAGATGCACCATGCTCCAGGCGTGCCCGCCCGCGGAGGCCGCGTTGCTGCCCGCTACGCCCACGACCATCGTGGCGTTGATGCCGCACTGCTGCAGCAGGTACACGTAGGCCTGGGAATAGCCGTCGCAGACCGCGTAATTGGGCGTACCGTTGTTGTCCGCCACCAGCGCGCCGTAGGCCGTATGCGCCAGGTTCTTATAGCCGTTCTGGGAACCGTCCTGCATCACCGGCATGTTGTAGGTGACCAGCTCGATCAGCTTGTCATGGAT
>CACZPX010000084.1 GCA_902783095.1 uncultured Lachnospiraceae bacterium | reverse complement strand
GGACTGTCCCAGCCGGCAAAGACGTCCTCCGCCAGCACACGGCCCGCGGCTTCGCGCACCGGGACCGTCTCCGTTTCCCTTAATGCCGGGCAGTGCCGGATGATAATCCCAACCGCCTCTGCATGTTCCTTTTGAATGTGTCCGGAATGATCTCTCATCAGCTGTGCATCTCCTCGATATGATAGACGTAGTCCAGCGTGGCCAGCGCTTCGATGATCTGGCCGTGCGTCTTGTATTTTTTCAGTTCCGCGCTGCTGATGGAGATGGCCACCGAATAGACGCTCAGCCCCGAATTGACGTAGGCGGGGTTCAGCTCGATGTCGTCGATGGTCAGTCCCAGTTCGCGGATGGTCGTGACAAAGTTCTGCAGATAACTGCTGCTCTTTAACTCCAGGTGCACCTCAAAGTGGTTGGAGCGGTCCTTTAAATAGCGCTCAAAGGCCGGAAAGACCGACAGACTGGCGATCAGCGCCGCAAAGGACAGCAGCGTCACCGTATAAAAGCCCGCGCCGGCCGTCAGTCCCACGATGCAGCAGACCCACAGCGCCACCGAGGTGGTGAGTCCCTTGATCTGGTTGCGGGACGAAAACAGGACGGAATTCTGGCTGATGATCGCCACCGCCACGACGATCGCGGCGGAAAGGAAGTGGTAATCGCCCTCCAGGCGCGCGTTCAGGAACAGTTCCAGCATCATGGTGACCGTGGCGCCGAGCGACACCAGGATAAAGGTGCGCAGGCCGGCCGAGTGCCGCTTGCTGGAGCGTTCGCAGCCGACGACGGCCGCCAGCACAACGGACAGCGCGATGCGCAGCAGGATGGCCCCCCAGTTTAAGCCGACGGACCAGTCTCCCAGCAGTTTCGCGATCGGGTCATGCAGTTCCAACATGTCATCTCCTCCTCCATCTGATATTGCGCGGGCGCATCAGCGCCTCGTAGTGCTCCTCCGCGGCGTTGGTAAACGCCTGTTCGTTCTCGTCGATCTCCCGTGCGGGCATCTGCTCCTGGATCCTGTTGATCCGCTCGATCAGAAGCTCCAGCTGCGTCTTCTCCGTGCCGTCCGGCGCGGTGCGCTCCACCTCCACCAGTTCCTCGATCTTATTGGAATAGGCGCCGGACAGGTACAGGGAGAGCTTGGCGCAGGCCGGCCCGATCAGCTCGTACAGCACGCTCGAGGCCAGGATGATGGTCTGCAGGGCGTCTCCCGCCTCCCCGCCCAGCGTGCGCGCGCCGAGCGCCGCCAGGCCGATGGCGATGCCCGCCTGCGGGACGAGCGCCAGGCCCAGATAATTGCGCACCTTCGCGGGTTTGCCCGCCCACAGGCAGCCCAGGTACGCGCCGCCGTATTTGCCGAGGATGCGCACAAAGAAATACAGCACGCCGATCACCAGAAGCGGCGTCGAGCCCACGGAGCCCGAGGCGGAGACCAGGGCCTCCAGATCGAAGGACATGCCGGAGCGCACAAAGAACAGCAGCAGAATGGGTGGGCTGAAATAATTCACCTGTTTGAACAGCTTGTCGTCGTCCGTGATGTTGATGTAGACCATGCCCATGGTCATGCAGCCCAGAAGCGGCGAGACGTCAAACGCCGCGCAGATGCCGCAGAAGGCGAACAGCAGCGCGATCACGATGATGAGCCGGTTGTCCGTGGACCGCTTTTTGCTGCCCGCCGTGAATTTCATGATCACGCCGAAGCCGCTGCCCAGCAGCATGATGGCGAGATTGATGCCCATGGGCTTTAAAACCGCCCCCACGGAAAAGCTCCCGCCGGACATGGAGGCGACCGCCATCGAGACGGCGATGCTGTAGGCCAGAAGCCCCACCACGTCGTCCAGGGCCACCACCTGCAGCAGGGTGTCCACAAAGTCCCCCTTCGCGCCGGTCTGGCGGATGGTCATCATGGTGGAGGCCGGCGCGGTGGCGGAGGCCAGGGCCGCAAGCACCACGGAAAAGGCCAGGTTCAGGCCCAGCACAAAATAGGTCAGAACAAAGACCGCCAGCGTGGCCGTAAGCGCCTCCGCCAGCGTGATCAGCACCACCCGGACGCCGTTTTTGCGGATGGCGTCCAGTTTAAAGAATTCCCCCGTGGAAAAAGCGATGAAGGCCAGCGCGATATCCGCCAGAAACTCCGTCCCCTCTATGACCGTCTGCGGCACAAGGCGCAGGCCGAACGGCCCGATCAGGATCCCGGCGACAATGTAAGCCGTCACGTTCGGCAGCTTCAGCCTTTTGGTGATGCGGGTCAGAAGAAAGCCGGCAAGCAGCATGACGGCGACGGAGATGATGATCATCGTGACCGGAGAATCCATGCTTTCGTACAATTGTTCCAGCATTGCATTTCCTGCCTTTCCGACTCAAATCAACTGCTTTGAGAGACGTTATCATAACATGATTCCCGAAAAAGGGCAAACAAAAACCGGGCCGGCCGCAGGATCTCCCGCAGCGGGCCCGGTCTTTGCGCCTGTGTCATTCCGCGGCTTCGTCGCAGATGACCGCGTTGTCCACCAGCCGGTGTAGTTCTTCTGCCTCCGCCGCAGTAAGGCTCTTCTTGCGAAGGAACGCCGCTACGAATGCAGGCAGGGACCCCTGGTAACTTTCGTTGACCAGCTTCTCGCTTCTGCCTGACAAGAACTCATCATATGTCATGCAGGATGTAACAATGCTCTTTTGATTCTGAAAGATCCCCTTGTTGCACAGATGTTTGAGCACCGTATACGTGGTCGTGATCTTCCAGCCCAACTGCTCTTCGGCTATCTTTGCGAGCCTGCCGGACGGGATCGGTTCATTCTCCCAGATGATCGCTGCAAAGAGAGCCTCTTTTGCGCCCAGTTGATAAGTTGCCATAAGCTTGTTCCCCATCTCTCTTAAGAATTGCTCTTACTCCCCTGCGCATATTGTACTATCACAATTGCCGTTCGTCAAAGGAAATCGGCGAGAAATTGATAAAATATTATACTATATCTAATAAAATTCACGGGATTGGACACGATATTATTAAATAGAGAATAAGTTCTGCCGCGCGTTTAAGGTTCCATAAAACATCGAGCGGCCTTTGGCAAACATTTTCGGAATAAAATGAAGCCCGTCCTCCGCCGGACGGGCCTTCCGCATCTTCTGTCTCTTTTTTCAGTCTTCCCCGCTGCCGCAGGCCGTAAGCGTCAGGGACCCGACCATAAGCAGCACGAAAACCGCGATCATAATGATCTCTCTCATAGCCTTTCACCTCCGTGCAAGCCCCCCGTATCCGGTGCAGCCGTTTGGCCGCTGGTCGTCACGCAGCTTCTTATCCGAGCTGCGCGGGCTTCTCCACCTGATAGTCTTCCCAGGCGGTCACAGCGGATGCGCCGCTTAAGTCAGCCGCCGTATCATAGCTTTCCACGGTCACCGTAAGGCTGCTGTCTCCCTGCACGTACACGGTGCCGTCCGTGCCCGCGACGGTGACGGTCTTTCCTTCCGCGTCCACGACGGTCCCCGCGTTGTGCAGGGCGGTCAGGACGCTGTCCGCGGTCACCACCCATTTGGAAGCGGCGTCGACCGTCACGGTGCAGCTGCCGTCCCCGCCGTCGCCGGCGTTGCTCTCATCCTGAACGACGGCGCCGGTCAGCGTGCTGCCGTCCGTCATATAAAAGTCCAGCGTGCTGACGGAATCCCAGATCACGTCGCCTTCCATCTCCTGGCTGACGGCGGTAAAGGTGCAGTCCGCGCCGTTGCTGCCGGTGCTGCCCCAGCCGCGGGCATTGTTGTTGCCGGTGACCTTTAAGAAAAAGGCGCTGTCTTCCGCATAGCTGATATCCACGTCCTTTAAGATAAAGGTAGACTCGGTATTGGTGGTATAGAACATGCCGCCGTTTGCCGCGGTGAGCGTACCGCCCACCATTTCAAAGGTGGAATTGCCCACCTGCGAGTCGCCGGACATGCTCTGGTACAGGATCACGTTCCAGGTGCAGTCGTTCTGCGTATCGTCCGCCATGCTGCCGCTCAGGTCGCAGTCGAACAGGCGGATGGCCGCTGCAGAACCGCCGGCCGTCTCTACGTCAAGATCCCAGGCATACAGCGTGCCGCCGCCCGCGACGTGGATCCCGCCGGAGGCGCTCTGCGCGGTGCGGATCACGCTGTCGGATACGCAGGCCACGCCGTCGCCGTAGGCAAAGACGCCTGTGCCGCCGGCCGCGTCCGTGGTGATCTGCGCGTCGTTTACATAGGCCGTGCCGTCGGTGACAAGGATGGCCGCGCCGACTCCGTAAAAGCTGGCGCTGTCGCCGCCGGTGCTGTCCGCGGAGGTCCGTTCCACCGTCACGCCGTTTAACGTGGCCGCTGCGCCGTCCGTGACCAGGACGGCGTTCTCATCCGTGCCGGAGGAGATCAGCGTCTGTCCGGAGAGGTCCGTATCCGTGCCGACGGTATTGACCGCCGTGTAGGAGACGTCCGCGCTGCTCTGGCCGGGCGCTCCGCCGGGGCCGCCCTGACCGGACCGGCCGCCTTCTCCGTCGGGCTTTGCGGGCGGGGTCCCACCGTCGCCGGGCTTTTCACCGGGCATGCCGCCTGGGCCGCCCTGACCGGGCCGGCCGCCTTCGCCGTCCGGCTTTGCGGGCGGGGTCCCGCCGTCGCCGGGCTGGCCGTCGGGCTTTTCACCGGGCATGCCGCCGGGGCCGTTCTGTCCGCCTTTTTCCTCGGATCCGCCCGTAAAACTTTCGCTATCGGGCATTTTTTCAGTCTGCTCTTCTGCCGGATCCGCGGCCTGCGTCTCCTCCTGTTCGGACGCCCCGTCCGTGGTCTCCGCGTCGGTTTCCGTTATCGTCTCCACGGCTGTCTGCGTCGTCTGCTCCGCCGCGGTATTGCATCCCGTTGCCGTCAGTGCCGCGGCAAGGATCATCACCAGCATGGTCGTCATCAGGTTCTTTTTCATGATCGTTACCCGTCCTTTCGTTTCCGGCCGTCTGTCTGCGCGCTGTCCGCGGCCGTCTCTGTTTGATGGCACAAGCATATACCGGCAAACTTAACCGTAGCTAAAATATAAAATCTTTTTGAAGATCGGCTTTTGGCCGGCAGGCATAAGAAAAGTGCTCCCGCAAGGGGAGCACCGGGGGGTAAATATGAAAGGAGTTTGCAGACCTCCCTCCCCAATATCTATTTTATACACCAACCTTAAATGAAACTAAAGACTTTTTTTCAATTTGCGCTATAATTGTTTTCGATACGAGGTACTTACATGAAAAACCGATCTCTCACAGCCGCATATTCCGCCGTACAGGGCACGTTCTGGATGGGCTACTGCATCTGGAGCAGTTTTGCGGCGCACTATCTGCAGCAGCTCGGCTACACCAACGCGGAACTGGGGTGGATCCTGGCCGTCGGCAACCTGCTGGGCGCCGTGTTCGGGCCGTATCTCTCCTCGCTGGTGGACCGCCGCGCGCGCCTGTCGCCCAACCGCCTGATCCCGCTCATGCTCACGCTGCAGCTCGCGTGCGTGATCCTGCTGCTGTTTGTCCGCAGCCGCAGTCTCTTCGCTACGGTCGTATACGTCCTGTACATCGCCTTTTCGCTCACGGTGAATTCACTGAACCTGAAGCTCTACGTGGACTTCTCCTACCGCGGCCTTACGGTGGAATACGGTTTCGCGCGCGGCATGGGCTCGCTCTGCTACGTGCTCGTCACCATGCTCGTCGGTACGCTCATCGACCGCTGCGACCTGATCATCCTGCCCATCCTGGGCATCGTTTTGTGCGGGCTGCAGGCCGCCGCGCACTTTACGGTCTGCCGCATGATCCGCGAACATCCCATCGTCCGCGGGGAGAGCGCCGCGCAGACCGGCTCCACCATTCCGGTATTCTTAAAAAAGTACCGCCGCTTCTGCCTGGTGCTCTTCGGCACCATGCTGTTGTTTGCCTGCCACAACGTGACCAACAACTTTCTGATCAACATCACCAAAAACGTGGGCGGCAGCGCCGGCACCATGGGGTATTTCCACGCGCTGATCGCGGCGTCGGAGATCCCGGTGATGCTGCTGTTTGCCCGGTTCGCGCGCAGACGGAAGATCACCTTCTGGCTGGCGGTCTCCTTTATCGCCTTTACCCTGAAGGCCGCCGCCGTGGCAGCCGCGCCGAACATCCCGGTGCTTGCGGCCGCCCTTTTGCTGCAGGCTCCCTCGTTTGCGCTGTATACGGCCGCCATCGTTCCCTATGCGCAGCAGGCGGTCCCCTATGAGGATTCGGCCAAGGCGCAGAGCCTGGCCTTTACCATGACCACAGTCGGCTCCGTGTTTGCCAGCATCTTCGGCGGAAAGCTTCTGGATTCCGTTTCCGTCACGCAGACGCTCTGGATCGCGGTCTCGGTCTCCGTTCTGGGCATGTTCACCGCCCTGGCGGGCCTGGCCGGAAACCGCAGGCCGCACGGCGCCGCTTCCAAGGAGGATTGATCCCATGAAAAAGATCACGGCTGTTCTGTTATCCGTATTGCTGACCCTCAGCCTTACCGGCTGTCTCTTCGGCGGCGCGCAGCCGCAGGAAGAGTCCCTGACAAACGATGGCACCGCGTCCGCGGACGGTTCGTCCGCAGAAGGATCCGGCTCCCACACTGTGACGCCGGAGACCTCCCCGGCAGCCACCGACGCCACGGAGACCGTTCCGCAGGGCAGCACCTCTTCCGGCATCGCCCCGCAGACCACGGCCGCTCCGGCCGGCCCCGCCCTTTCGGAGTCCACCACGGCGGAGCCCAATTCGCAGATCATGACGGCCACCGCGCCCGTCACCGAAGCGCAGGCGCACAAACTGCTCTCCGCGGTCAACTGGGCCGATACCGTCTGGACCGACAGCGAGGACCTCTGCCACCTGCGCATCACGGATCTGACCGATACCGGCATCTCCTTTTACTGGCACAGCCGCGTGGACCGCTATCCCGTGAGCTTCCAGTCAAAGCTCTGCACGGCAGCTTTTAACGACGACGTCATCAGCTGCAATTATGAGGACGACGGCGGCAACACCGGCGTCATAAAACTAACCGTGCGCGACCAGTCCATCTCCTTTGACCAGACCATCGTGCACAGCGGCTATTACAGCCCCACGGCCCTGAAACTGACGCTGCTGCCCAAGGCCTCCGGCACGGACCCCCTGTACTTTGAGGGTTCCCGCGCCGATATCCTGGGCGCCCGAAACCAGCTCTGCCTGAACGCCGGCGGTTCCTCCCTGCAGGGCTCGGTCAACGATTACGTGGAAAACGTGCTGGAGATCACGGACGTGTCCATCAACAGCGACTATCTGCTGGAGACCCACACGCGCTTCTATACCGAATCGGAGCTTTCCGGCTACAGCAAGGACCTGATCCGGATCTTTAAGAACGAGATCTACGCCCGCCACGGCTACCGCTTCAACACGCCGGAGGTCTACAACCTGTTTATACGCTTTACCTGGTACTACCCGGATCTTTCCTCGGACAATTTCAAGGAAAGCGTGTTCAACCAGTATGAAAAAGAGAATTTAAAGCTTCTGGTGAAGCTGGAGGAGAAGTGAAGGCTTTCTGTTTTGACCTGTTTGATACGCTCGCGGACGCGCACCGGCATCTGGAGCAGACCGAAAGCGACGCGCTGGGCGTGCCGAAGGCGGTCTGGCATGCCGCCTTTTGGGAAGAGCGCCTGTGTTACGACCGCGGCATGGGCTACGTCACCACGGTGCGGGAGATGGTAGACCGCGCCTGCAGCCTTCTGCCCGCGTCCTACTGCCCCACAGACGCCCAGCGCCAGGCGGCGGCCGCCGCGCGCAGCGAGCGCCTGCGCCTGGCCCTCACGGAGATCGATCCCGTCATCGTCGAAACGCTCCGGCAGTTAAAGGCCCGCGGCTTTCTGCTGGGCCTGATCTCCAACGCCGACGTCTGCGATACGAAACACTGGCCGG
>CACZPX010000083.1 GCA_902783095.1 uncultured Lachnospiraceae bacterium | reverse complement strand
CTTAAGACCCCTGCGGATGTACAGGAAGCCCACGCCCTTGGGGCCGTGGAACTTGTGGCCGCTGGCGCTCAGCATGTCGATGTTCAGCTCCTCCACGTTGATGGGCAGGTGGGTGAAGGCCTGCACCGCGTCCGTGTGGAACAGCACGCCGTGCTTTTTGGCAACGGCGCCGATCTCCTTTACGGGCTGGATGGTGCCGATCTCGTTGTTGGCGAACATGATCGTGATCAGGATGGTGTCCGGACGGATGGCCGCCTCCACGTCTTCCGCGTGGATCAGGCCCTTCTCGTCGCAGGGCACGTAGGTCACTTCAAAGCCGTGCTTTTCCAGGT
The DNA here is from genome assembly GCA_902783095.1 of uncultured Lachnospiraceae bacterium. GTDB lineage: Bacteria > Bacillota > Clostridia > Lachnospirales > Lachnospiraceae > UBA3774. Next base: position 9,156 of record CACZPX010000083.1, on the reverse strand, counting down.
ATTCGCAGGAATGCAGCACAGCGTGGTGTTCGATGTTGCTGGTGATGATATGTTTTCCTTTGTTGCTGTAGGCTTCCGCCGTGCCGATGATGGCCCAGTTGTCTGCCTCCGTACCACAGCCGGTAAAATAGACCTCCTCCGACTTCGCACCGAGAATATCCGCAATGGTCTTCCTGGAGGCTTCCAGGGCTTCCTTTGCTTCCTGTCCGATCGAATATATGGAAGAGGCGTTGCCGTATTTCTGGCCAAAGTACGGCAGCATGGCGTCGATGGCTTCCTGCCGCATGGCGGTCGTTGCCGCGTTGTCCAGATAGATCAGTTTGTTCATACGTTGCGCACCTCCGTGATTATCGTTATGGGCATCAAAACCCGAATAATGTAATAGCATCTAAAAGAATCAGCGTCAAGTTAAAACTTGAACAAGATCCCCACCACCGCCGCGATGGCGATGTAGACGACCGGATGCTTTTTAAACTTCATGATGCCGAAGAGCATCACCGCGAAAAACAGCACTTTCTGCCACTGGAACACCTCCCAGAAGGACAGCGTACCGATCTTCGTAAAGTGGATCATGGTCTTGTTGATGATGGTGTAGGCCGCATAGGCGATCAGGGCGGTCACCGCGGGGCGCAGTCCCCAGAAGGCGTCCTTGACCGTCACGCTCTGTGAGAACTTCTGCAGCGCGCGCGACACCAGCACCACGATGATCACCCCGGGGATCGCGGTCGCGACGCTTGCCAGGATGCCGCCGGGAATGCCGCCAACGGTATAGCCGGCGTAGGTGGCCATGTTGATGCCGATCGGGCCCGGCGTGGATTCGGAGATGGCGATCATCTGCACCACGAAGTCCTGCGTGAACCAGTGGGTGCTCTCCGCCATGGAAAGCAGCAGCGGAACGGCCGCCATGCCGCCGCCCACCGTAAAGAGGCCGACCTTGAAAAACTCCCAGAACAGCTGCAGGTAGATCATTTGCGTACCCTCCTTTCGATGCGCTTATAGATCAGCGCAAACGCCAGAGACCCCAGCACGCAGTAGATGGGCAGCTGCTGGTTGGTGACAAAGAGCGACAGGCAGAACACCAGCAGAAAGATCAGGAACTGCGGGATCTCCTTTACGCCCTTCTTCCACATGGTGATGATGGTGTTCACGATCAGAGCCGCCACCGCGATGTTGATGCCCTGCAGGGCGTGCGCCACGTAGACGTTGTCCTGGAAATTGGTGAACAGCATCGCGATCAGCGTGATGATGATGATGCACGGGCTGATCACGCCCAGCGTGCCCATCACGGCGCCCGGCACCTTCCGCAGCCGGTGGCCGATAAAGGACGCCACGTTGATGGAGATGATGCCCGGCAGCGCCTGCGCCACCGCGTAGTAGTCCATCACCTCTTCCTTGGTGATCCAGCCGCGCTTTTCCACGACCTCGCGGTCCAGGATCGGCAGCATGGCGTAGCCGCCGCCGAACGTGACCGCCCCGGTCTTGAACATGGCCAAAAACAGTTTCCCCAAAGAGACCGTCCCCGCCTTCCTGTCTTCCGCTTCCGGCGTACGCGCCGCGTTCGCCTTTGTGTTTTCCGTGTTCTCCATGCTCACTCCTCCGCAAAGTGTCCCGTATAGAGCTGGTAGTACTTGCCTTTCTTTTCCAGCAGTTCCTCGTGACTGCCGCGTTCTATGATCACGCCCTTTTCCAGCACCATGATGCAGTCCGCGTTCATGACGGTGGACAGGCGGTGCGCGATCACAAAGGTCGTCCGCCCCTGCATCAGCTTGTCCATGCCCTGCTGGATCAGGTGTTCCGTGTGGGTGTCGATGGACGAGGTCGCCTCGTCCAGGATCAGCACGGGCGGTTCGCAGACCGCTGCCCGCGCGATGGACAGCAGCTGGCGCTGTCCCTGGCTCAAATTGCTGCCGTTGCCGGTCAGCATGGTGTTGTAACCCTCCGGCAGACGTCTGATAAAACCGTCCGCGTTGGCGAGCTTCGCCGCGGCGACGCACTCCTCGTCCGTGGCCGAGAGCCGCCCGTAGCGGATGTTGTCCATCACCGTGCCGGTAAACAGGTTGGTCTCCTGCAGCACGATGGCCATGGAGCGGCGCAGGTCGTTCTTCCGGATATCCTTCACGTTGAAGCCGTCGTAGAGGATCTCGCCGTCTGCGATGTCGTAAAAGCGGTTGATCAGGTTGGTGATGGTGGTCTTGCCGGCGCCGGTGCTGCCCACGAAGGCGATCTTCTGGCCGGGCTTGGCAAACAGGTTCACGTCGTGCAGCACGGTCTTTTCCGGCACGTAGCCGAAGTCCACGTCATGGAAGCGCACGTCGCCGCGCATCGGCACGTAGCGGACGATCCCGTCCTGCGCCGTCTCCTTCCAGGCCCAGTGCCCGGTGCGGCGTAAAGTCTCCGTCATGGCGCCGTCCTCCGCCACGTCCACGCTCACCAGCGTCACCGTACCCTCGTCGGTCTCCGACGGCAGGTCGATCATGGCAAACACGCGCTGCGCGCCGGCCATGCCCATCACCACGTTGTTGATCTGGCTGGAGATCTGGGAGATGGGTCTGGTAAAGTTCCGGTTCAGCGTCAGAAAGCTCACGATGGTGCCGATGGTCAGGACCGTTCCGTCGCCGTGGATGGCGATCAGCGCGCCCACCACCGCGCAGAGCACGTAGCTTAAGTGCGCCAGGTTGTTGTTGATGGGCATCAGGATGTTGGCGATGCCGTTCGCACTGTTGGCGGAAGCGCGCAGCCGCTGGTTGCGTTCCTCAAAGTCCGCGATGCTCTGCTGCTCGTGGCAGAACACCTTTACCACCTTCTGCCCCTCCGTCATCTCCTCGATAAAGCCGTTCAGATCGCCCAGGTTTTTCTGGTTCTGCACGAAATAGCCGGCGGACCGGGCGCCCAGCCGCATGGTCACAAAGGAGATCACCACGACCATTACCAGCGTGAGCGCCGTCATGGGCACGCTCAGGACGATCATGCTCACCAGGGTGGAGATGATGTTCACCGTGGAGCCGATCACCTCCGGGATCATATTGCTCATCAGCATGCGCAGCGTGTCCACGTCGTTGGTGTAGACGGACATGATGTCGCCGTGCGAGTTGGCGTCAAAGTAGCTGAGCGGCAGCGTCTCCATGTGGTCGAACATGGCCGCGCGCAGCTTAAGGAGCGTGCCCTGCGCGATGCGCAGCATCAGCATGGTCTGCGAATAGGACGCGGCGATGCCCGCCAGGTACAGGCAGCCCAGCCGCACCAGCGCAAAGGCCAGGCCGGAAAAGTCCGGCGCGGCCGCTTTGGAGAGCGGCACGATATAGCCGTCGATCAGTTCCCGGATAAACAGGATGCCGTAGAGCTGCGTCATGGCGTTTACCAGGATGCACACGACCACCAGGATCATCCGGAATTTGTAGTGCTTCATCATCAGTCCCAGCACGCGGCCGAGCGTCTGCATGGGATGATCGATCTTCGGGCGGGGCCCCATGGCCCTCCCGCGGGGACCGCGCGGTTGTCTGTCATTACTCATTGTCGCCGTCCTCCATATTGTAATCGGTGAAGTGATCGGCCTTCAGCGCTTCGTCAAAGTCCTTCTCTTCCCCGCTCTGCGTCTCCACCAGGTACCGGTAGATCTCGTTGGTCTTCACCAGGTTCTCCGGCGTGTCAAAGCCGTCCACGCGGCCGTCGTTCAGCACCATCACGCGGTCCGCCTCCTGCACGCTCGCCACGCGCTGCGCGATGATGATCTTGGTCACCTCGGGCGCGCTCTCGCGCAGGGCCTTCTTGATCTTCGCGTCCGTCGCGGTATCCACGGCGCTCGTGGAATCGTCCAGGATCAGGATCTTCGGCTTCTTCAACAGGGCGCGCGCGATGCACAGGCGCTGGCGCTGGCCGCCCGAGACGTTGGTGCCGCCCTGCTCGATGCGCGCGTTGTAGCCTTCCGGCATGGCTTCGATAAACTCGTCCGCACAGGCCATCCGGCAGGCGCGCCGGCAGTCCTCTTCCGTCGCCTGCGGGTCGCCCCAGCGCAGGTTGTCCAGCACCGTGCCGGAAAAGAGCACGTTCTTCTGAAGGACCACCGCCACGCTGTTGCGCAGCGTATCCAGGTCGTAGTCTCGTACGTCGGTGCCGCCCACGTAAACCGCGCCCTCCGAGACGTCGTACAGCCGCGAGATCAGGCTCACCAGGCTGCTCTTGCCGCTGCCGGTGGCGCCGATCAGTCCGACGGTCTCGCCGGAGCGGATCGAAAAGTCTATATCCGAGAGCACGTACTCCTCGCTGTCCGCGCGGTAGGCGAAGTTCACGTGATCAAAGCGGATGCTGCCGTCCGGGACCTCCGTGACCGGCGAAGGGCCGTTCTGGATGGCGGGCTCTTCGCGCAGCACCTCCGCGGTGCGCTTCATAGCCGCGATGCTCATGGTGATCATCACGAACACCATGGAGAGCATCATGAGTGACATAAGGATGCTGGTGCAGTAGGAAAACAGCGAGGTCAGCTCGCCTGTGGTAAGTTCTTTGCTCACCACCAGCTTGGCGCCGAACCAGGACACCAGAATGATGCTGGCGTTGACCACAAACATCATAATGGGGCCGGCGAGCGCCATCAGGCTCTCCGCCTTGACGGAGAATTTATAGAGAAGCCCGGAGGCCTTCGCAAACTTTTCTTTTTCGTGTTCTTCGCGGGTGTAGGCCTTCACCACGCGGATGGCGCTCACGTTTTCCTGCACGCTCTCGTTCAGGGCGTCGTAGCGCTTGAACACCTGGGAGAAGATCCCGGAAACGCGCGGGATGATCAGCATGATCGCGATCACCAGCAGCACCATGGCGCCTAAAAAGATCAGGCTGATGCGCGCGTTGATGGTCAGGCTCATGATCAGGCTCATGATGAGGGTGAGCGGGGCGCGCACCGCCATGCGGATGGACATCGCAAAGGCCTGCTGGATGCTGGTGACGTCCGTCGTCATGCGGGTGATGAGGCCGGACGTGCTGAACCTGTCGATATTGGCAAAGGAAAACGTCTGGATCTTTTTGTACATGGCGCTGCGCAGATTCGCCGCAAAGCCGGTGGACGCCCTGGCCGAGAACCGGCCCGCGCCGATGGCGAAAGCAAGTGAAAACAGCGCCGCGACGACCATCAGGCCGCCGTATTTGAAGACGTTCCCCATATCTCCCCGCTCGATGCCCAGGTCGATCAGGGACGCCGTGATGAACGGGATCAGCGTCTCCATCAGGACTTCCAGCGCGGCGCACACCGGCGTCAGGATCGCGTCCTTTTTATATTTGCCCACATGGCTGAGTAATAAACGTACCATACCCACCTCCACATCCTACCATTGTACTGGAAGACGGACAAATTGCAACGGGCAAAATAGCTTACGATCCGGCCGCGCAAACGGCCCGTTTTGAAATTCACACATTTTTCATAGACGGGCACCCGGATTGCGGATATAATAGGCAAAGGTTTTGGCCGTTCATGCGAAACGGCCGTTTTGGGAGGCTTATATTTATGAAAAGATTTCTGACGCTGCTTCTGTCCCTTGCCCTGGCGCTCTCACTCACCGCCTGCTCGGACAGCAGTACCGATACCGGCACGACGGCCGCAGCAGGGACCGGCGACGCCGAAGAGACCACCACGTCCGCCCCGATCGGCACGCAGCCCGAACGCGTACCCATCAGCGAGGACATCCCCTACGTGGACGGCGACGCCTACTACGAATTCGACTGCTCCAAGGACCTGGATCCCAACGGTTTTTACGCGGCCTTTGACGCAACGGAATACGTGACGCTGCCGGAAAACCTCACCGTGACGGTCCCCTACAACGTGCACACGGCCGCGCAGGCTGACGTGGACGCCGAGATCGAGGACATCATCGATTTCTACGCCACGGACGAGCAGATCATGGACCGCGCCGTTGCGGACGGCGATACCATCAACATCGACTACGTGGGCACCTTAAACGGCGAAGCCTTCCAGGGCGGAAGCACCAACGGCTACGGCACCACCGTGACCGTGGGCGTCACCAACTACGTGGACGACTTTTTAAAGAAGCTGGTCGGCCACAAGCCCGGCGAGACCTTTGACATCGACATCCACTTCCCGGAAGACTACGGCAACGCCGAGCTGGCCGGTAAGGACACGGTGTTCAACGTGACCATCAATTACATTGCCGGCGACAAGATCATGCCGGAACTCACCGACGCCTTCGTGGCGGAGAAACTGGCGCCTAACTACGGCTGGACCACTGTGGAGGAGATGCGGACGAGCATCAGCGAGGACCTTGCCAAGCAGGCCATCCACGATCACATCTACTCCTACCTGCTGGACAACAGCACCGTCTCCTCCGTGCCGGACGGCCTTACGGTATATATGAAGAACTACTTCATCTACTACCACTCCTATCTGGCCAAGGGCAATGAGGTGACGCTGCCGCAGCTTCTGTCCAACTTCGGCTTTGCCACCATGAGCGACATGCTGGCGGACTACGAACAGGACATCGCCTCCGCCTGCAAGGAGGAACTGATCGTCCAGGCCGCCGCCAAGAAACTGAACGTTTCCATCACGGAACAGGATCTGCAGGACTATTTCATGGAAGAACTGGGCCGCACCGATTACAGCGCCTATGAGACGAGCTTCGGCCTGCCCTACGTCAAAAAGATGGTCCTCTCCTGGAAGGTGGTCAACCTGTTAAAGGAGCAGGCCACGTTCCTGCCGCAGTAAGTGTTTTTTGTCCGTTTCCGTGATTTGCCGAAAAACAGGAATTCCCGATTGACAAACGCGCGGATTTGATTTATCATAATCGTCGCCGCATAAAAGCGGCGGCGTTTGGCTTCCTTGGCTCAGCTGGTAGAGCGACGCATTCGTAATGCGTAGGTCGCCGGTTCGAATCCGGCAGGAAGCTCGCCAAAAGGGACCGGTTTGACCGGTCCCTTTTTTCGTCGTTTAATTCTTTTTACGGCAGCCGCTACGTCACGTTCTTAACCGTTCTTGGCAGCCTTTCTGCGCAGCCGCCTGTGCAGGAGCGCCACCACCGCGAGCAGCAGCAGGATCACAAAGAACAGCAGCACCAGGATGCACAGCGCTAAAAGCATCTTGTCGTTTTTTACCGCCTCCAAAATGGTTGAAAAAACGCCGGTGTCCCTGCTCTCTTCTGCGTCCTGCGGGATCAGCGTGATGTGGACCTGGTCCCGGCCCAGTTCGTGGCCGTCGTAATAATAGGTGACCGTGCCCTCCACCTTATTGCCCTTCTCGCTGCGGGGATCCACCTCAAAGCGGTCTTCGATGTCCACGTCCGTACTCTTAAACGGCAGCAGGGCCTTCGCGTCGTTGGAAAATTCGATGTTCTGCACCACGCGGCCCAGCTTGTCCTGGATCACTTCCTCCAGCGCAGCCAGGTCCGCCTCGGACGAGATGGGCTGGAAACTGAAATTGTTGAAGCCGTAGGCAAAGAGCTTGGCCGTATCCTCACAGGTCACGGCGCGCGTCTCGCCCTTCATCACCACGCAGACAAGGTCCAGCTCGCCGGCCTTGGCGTAGGTCACCAGCGTATACTTCGCGGCCGAGACGTAGCCGGTCTTGCCGGCCAACACGCGGGAGTCGTAATAGTCGTTGCCCACCAGCCGCATCGGGTGCGTGGTGCGGCAGAGGTAGCCTTCCGGCTGCGTTTTGGTAGGCGCCGTGGTGTAGTCGTAGGTCTCCGCGATCTCCCGGAAGGTATCGTTTTCCAGGGCCGCCTTGGTGATCACCGCCATGTCCTGCGGGCAGGTGTAGTGCTGTTCGTTGAACAGGCCGTGCGAACAGGTGAAATTGGTATTGACGCAGCCCAGTTCCTCCGCCTTCTTGTTCATCAGGTAGGCAAAACCCGACATGGACCGGCCCACGTGTTCCGCCAGCGCATAGGCGGCCTCGTTGGAAGACATGAGCAGCATTGCGTACAGACAGTCGCGGACGGTCAGCGTATCTCCGGTATCCGCCATGTAGGAGAAGGCGCCCTCCTCCAGGTCGTGGATCGCCTCCTTGGAGAAGGTCACCGTCTCATACAGCTGGGCGTTCTCCACCACCACCAGCGCCGTCATGATCTTGGTGATGCTGGCGGGATAAAACTTCTCTTTTGCATTCTTTTCGTACAGTACGGCCCCGGAGTTTAGTTCCACCAGGATGGCGCCTTCACAGCCGATCTCCGGCGCCGCGGGCCAGCCCTTCAGTCCGGCGTATTCCAGCAGCTCATCCGTGTGCGCCCCGTAGGCCGCAGCGGGAAACAGTCCGAACAGCAACAGAAAACACAAGAAAAACGATAGAGCTTTCTTTTTCATTCTATCATCTCCTTTAAACAACGGCAGCCGTCACTCCTCCTCCAGAAGATCCGCGAAAAACAGCGGGTAGCGTGCCGCAAATTCTTTTAAGAGCATATCGCTCACCTGACGCATCTGCGGGTGGGCGCGCTTTGCCGAGCGCAGCCGGAAAAAGTGCCGCCACTCGCGCAGGTTCATGGTCATCACGATCTCGGTCTTTAAGGAATTGGGCAGAACGCTGCGGGCCTCCTCCGGGGACGCGCCAAGCTCCAGCAGCTTGAAATAGTGGGCCTCCGCGGCTTCGCAGGCGCTTTTCCACACCTCGTACTTTGCGCGGTCGCTCTCTTTTGTCAGGTCGTAGCCAAACCCGGTCGCAAGGTCGATGCAGGTGATCTGGTTCCCGAACTGGTCTTTGGCATAGTTGCAGTATCGGGTGCTCTCCTGGCTGTAGCTTGCGATGCGGTGGCGCACGATCTCATGCGTGACGCCGCGGTCGCAGATCACGGACACGGTGATGCTCTCGTGCTCGATCACGGACTCATGCCCGCGCTTTAGGATGTTCGCGATGAACTTCTCCGCGGACCCCTCCTTGATATTGGCTTCGCTCTTATAGCAGACCCTGCCGATCCGTTCCAGCTTTTCCAGCATGGCGGCATAGTCGTTTCCGCTGATGATCTTTACGCTCGGTTGTGTGATGATCATGATCTCCTCCTGTCCATCTTCGCGCGGGGCACGGCCGCTCCGGCGCGCAGCGCCGTTACAGGCGTACGTTTCCGTATTGCCCGGAGCGCCGCCAGATACGCAGCCGGTCAGGCATTGCGGAAGTCTCTCTCGCGCAGTCCGTCCGGCACCGCGTAAGACCCTCTCGCCCCGCCGGTACTTAAT
>CACZPX010000082.1 GCA_902783095.1 uncultured Lachnospiraceae bacterium | reverse complement strand
GCGGAGTTGCCCCAGATGCCCACGTTCTCCACGTCCAGGAACGGGTACTTTTCTCCCAGCTCCTTTAAGCAGTAGACGTGATCCGCCACGTCCGCGCAGCCGTGCACGTTCTTGTAGCTCCAGTTCTGGATCTCCTTGCCGCGCCAGAAGGTCCCCAGACCGTCCAGCATGATCCCCGCAAAGCCCAGGTGCGCGTAGGACATGAGGCCGCCGAACAGTTCTCTGCCCATGCCGCCCTTCCAGGTAAAGCGCTTGGGAACGAAGCTGGAATGCATGCCGCCGTAAATGTGGTCGATGACGGGATACTTTTTGCCCTCTTCGATCTCGGCCGGCTTGATCAGGATGCCGTACAGCGTGGTCTTGCCGTCGTTGGAGAGCACGGTAAAGCGCTCCGGGAACACGTAGCCCAGCTTTAACAGGTCGTCGATATCGGCCTTTTCGATCTCGCAGACGATGTTGCCGTCGCAGGCCTTCAGCACGGTCACCGGGGGCAGGTCCACGCGGGAGTAGTTGTCCACGAAGCAGCTGCCGTCCGGGGACATGGAGATCCTGTGGTCCGCGTCCTCATGCGTGAGGATCTCAAAGCCCGTGCCGTCAAAGTTCACCTTGCAGAAGAGCTGATAGTAGGGATCGCTGATGCCCTCTTCCGCACCAAAGTTGTTCATCATAAAGTAAACGAGCTTTTTTTCCTCGTCCACGCGGATCAGTCTGTCGCAGACCCGGCCGGCGGGCGTGATGGGGAACAGGTACTCCCCGGTAGCGGCGTCGCACCAGTACAGGCGGAAGAAACCGTCCTTTTCCGACTTCCAGATGACGTTTTTGCAGTCTCTGGTGACGTAGCTGGAGCTGGAGAAGCTGCCGTAGCCGCAGTATTCGCCGTTGTAGCTGGTATTTAAGAAGGTATCGTCGTGATCCGTCACGCAGGGGCGGCACGCGCCGGTCGCCGCGTCCATCAGGTACAGGATCTCGTCGTGATTGCCCCTGGAGGCGCGGAAGAAATAGGCGTGGGAGGAGTCCTCAAACCACTGCACGCAGCCCCACGCGGAGCCGAACGGCGCGTTGCCGGTGATCACCGGGAGCGCGTCCAACTGCATGCCCTTGCCGGTCTCCGCGTCGAACAGGTAGAAGTAGGCGTAGGGCATCTTGTCGTCCGGGTCGCCCGGGAGCGGGCACCGATAGGTATAGAGGGTGGGACGGACGTTGGTCTCGCCGTCCGCCTCGTAGGATTTTACGATGGGCATTTCCAGGACGTTCCGGCGGTCCAGCCTGAAGGTGATGAACTTCTTCCCGTCGGGCGACCACTGCGCAATGGGCGCTTCGGAGATCTCGCGGAACAGAAACTGCGTGCGGGCCGCGACCGCGTCGCCGGGCGTCGCATAGTCGTTGAACTTTTCGCCGTCGGTCGTCAGGGCGCAGACTTCGCCGGTCTGCGTGTTGCGCATCCAGAGGTTATAGTCTTTGGTAAAGAGGGCAAATCTGCCGTCCGGAGAGAGATTTTCCTTTTTGTTGGCCTCTTCGGCCGCCTCTTCCTTCAGTTCGCCGCCGGCAAAGACGTAGTTTTTGCCCCCGCAGCTAAAGGAGACCGCATCTGCCTCCGCCTTTACCGTATCAAAGGGAAGGTTTCCGGCGTCCGTGTCCAGAAGCTTCGCCAGCGCCTGATGGTCGAACAGAGGCGTCTTTTCCCCGGTCTTTGCGTCCACCCGGACAAACTGCTTTCCGCGTCCGTCGCCGGCACGCGTCTCGCAGAGATACCAGAAGGAGCCGCCGTCGATCCAGTTGATGACGGGTTCTCCGTTTAAGACGGCGTTGCTGACCATCGGCGGCAGAAGTTTGCCGGCCTCCTCATATCGTTCCAGAATCGTTTTCATAAAAACCTCCACTCTTCTGTTTTTCTGTGATTATAATACCGGGTGAAGCCCAAAACAACCGGTTTTGCCGGCGCGGCCGCCCGGCTTAAGCGCCTGCGTCTTATTTTCTGGTGGGCAGCACTTCCAGCCAGTAGCCGTCCGGGTCCTGGATAAAGTAGATGCCCATCTTGGGGTTCTCAAAACAGATGCAGCCCATCTTTTCGTGCAGGGCGTGCGCGGCCTCAAAGTCGTCCGTGCGGAAGGCCAGGTGGAATTCCTCCTCGCCGATGTCGTATTTCTGCGGATGATCCCGCAGCCAGGTGAGTTCCAGCTCAAACTCGCTGTTTTCGTTGCCCAGATACACGATGATGTGCGCGCCGTCCGCCGCCTCGCTGCGGCGTTTTTCGGTGAGTCCCAGGGCCTCTTTGTAGAAGGCGATGGATTTTTCCAGATCGACTACGTTGTAGTTTTCATGGATCATTTTAAACTGCATGATGATTCCCTCCTTTTGTCGCAATGGTTCCGGTTTTTGTCAAGGCGCCTTAAGATCCTTCGGCTCCGCCTGCTTTACAGGCTCCGCTCAGGATGACGACGGCGCGTTCTTATAATTCCCAGTGCGTCTGTGACGCGGTGTCCAGGATGACCGTCCCGGCCTGCGCTGCCCGTACGGCCGCCGTGCTCTCTAAAAAGCGCGCTACCACGCCGCGGTCCTCCCAGAAATGCATGGGCAGCACGCGGCGCGGCCGGCACACCGACAAAAACCAGGTCAGGCCCTCCGCCTCG
>CACZPX010000081.1 GCA_902783095.1 uncultured Lachnospiraceae bacterium | reverse complement strand
GTTCTTCCTTCTTTTTCGGATCGATCGGAAAGGACTCGATCGCCGCGCAGATGAGCTTTTTTAACAGGCCTTCCGTCATAACGCTCCTTTCGCGCCGCGTCTTCCGAGCATTTTACACTTGTACGAATCCCCTGTCAACGCCGGCGCCTTCCTCCGGTTTTTGTGTTCCCTGCTCTATTAACGACCGGGACGCCGCACCGGTTGCAGCCGATTTGCAAAAACCTGTGCCGCGCAAAAACCGTTGCCGCCCGCGGAATAACCCGCCCTAATCCGCCCTTATTTTTCTTTTTTGCCGTATTGCCGCATGCTACATTCAAGACGCAGACAGGAAAGTGTCCGCATGGCGCAGCAAAGCGCCCGGGCGTTTCCAAAATCACAGCAGATCATAAAAAGGAGGAGCAACCATGGATCTCTGGATCATCATCGCAATCGTTGTTGCCGTTGTGGCCCTGCTGGCCGTGATCGCCAGCGGCTACGTCAAGGCCCCTCCGGATAAAGCCTTTATCATATCCGGTATGAAAAAGGAGCCCAAGATCCTGATCGGCCGGGCCGGCATCAAGTTCCCGTTTCTGGAACGCAAGGATACGCTGGCGTTAAAGCAGATCAGCATCGACATCAAGACCAACGGCTACGTGCCGACGCTCGACTTTATCGGCGTGGACATCGACGCCGTGGCCAAGGTAAGGGTCAAGACCGATGCCGAGGGCATCAAGCTGGCCATGAAGAACTTCCTGAACATGACCGAAAACCAGATCATCGAAGCGCTCACCGACTCCCTGCAGGGCAACATGCGTGAGATCATCGGCACGGTCCGCTTAAAAGAACTCAACACCGACCGCAAAAAGTTCGGCGACGAGGTGCAGAGCAAGGCCCAGACCGACATGAACGCGCTGGGCATCGAGATCATCTCCTGCAACATCCAGCGCATTGAGGATGAAAAGGGGCTGATCATCGCCCTGGGTCAGGACAACATGTCCCAGATCCAGAAGGACGCTTCCATCGCCAAGGCCCAGGCCGACAAGGACGTGGCCATCGCCGAGGCGGAGGCCAAGCGCCTGGCCAACGAGGCCCAGGTGGCTGCCGAGACCGAGATCGCCGCACGCCGCAACGATCTGCGCATCAAAGAGGCCGAACTGAAGAAACAGTCCGACTTAAAGCAGGCCGAGGCGGACGCCGCCTACGAGATCCAGCAGCAGGAACAGCGCAAGACCATCGAGATCGCCACGGCGAACGCCAACATCGCCCGCCAGGAACGCGAGATCGAGCTGAAGAAGAAAGACGTGGAAGTGACCGAGCAGAAGCTCGAGGCCGAGATCAAGAAAAAGGCCGAGGCCGAAAAGTTCGCGGTAGAGCAGAAGGCGCAGGCCGAACTGTTTGAACGCGAGCGCCGCGCGCAGGCCGAGCTCTTTGAACGGCAGCGCAAGGCCGAGGCCGAGAAATTTGAGCGGGAGAAGGCCGCCGAAGGTCTGCGGGTGCAGGCGGAGGCCGAGATGTTCGCCAAGGAGAAGGAGGCCGCCGGTATCCGCGCGGTGGGCGAGGCGGAGGCCCGCGCCATCGAAGCCCGCGGCATCGCGGAGGCCGAGGCCATGGAAAAGAAGGCGGAGGCCATGCGCAAGTACGGCCAGGCGGCCATGATCGAGATGATCGTGAAGGCCCTGCCCGAGATGGCCGGCGCCATCGCGAAACCGCTGGAGAACATCGACCGCATCACCATCATCGACGGCGGCAGCGAAGGCGGAAACGGCGTGGCAAACGCCGGCACCTACGTGCCGCACGTACTGGCCAAGACCATCGAGACTGTTAAGGAAGTGACCGGGCTGGATCTGGTGGAAGTGATGAAGGCCGGCACCTACGACGCCAAGGTGAACCGCAACATCAACATCACCGGCTTGGACGGCGCCGCTGCGGAAACGCTGGCGGAGGCTGTCAGCAAGGTGGAGACCGACGCCTGATCCCCAAGGCAGACGGGGCGGCGCGGGCCGAAGGGCCCGCGCCGTGTTTTGCGGTTCATACGGGAAAACGGACCTCTTCTCAATAGGTTTTTACGTCTATCTCATCCGTTTCAATTAATACTTTCAGAGAGGCATCGGTTATATCATTAATGACTAAAAACAGGATAGATTTATCTTCCTCCTTCATTTCAAGAATGCTCGTCTCTCCCCAATCGATATCTGATGGCATTGTATATCGCGATACATTTTTAAATATAACCGTTATCAATCCGGTTTCCGGATCTCCCTCTCTGTAGTTATCCTGCATCCAGAACGCATAGTCTATCTCCATCTCTATGGTTGTTCCTGCTCCGGTTATCTTCACATTCTCAATTAAACTGTCATGCAGATTAAATGCTGAAACAAACTCTGTTCTTGTCATGTCAATAATCCTCCCTCGGAATAATATGCGACGCTTTACTGTTCTTTTTAACCGGGTTGCCAAATCGGTCCAGGTACATATCTCTGGAATTATGCGCATCCGGGTTTAGAATATGATAATGATCTTTCCCCGAAAATCCGCCCTTCTCTGGTTTTGCCTCATCAAAACGGACCCTCAATCCTGTCGACTTCTCACGGTAAGTGTAGTGACCGAGGGCAGCCTGCTCTGGACGTGAGATATCTTCCCACCCATTCTTGAGCAGGCTTTTCCCCTTTTTGGGAAGCGTTTCAGCCACGTCTGCTATATGGCCCTTAGTTCCGGTATATTTATAGCTCAACGGCTTGCTCATCTGATTCTACCTCCTCTTCTCGAAGGCTAACGCTGTGCTGCTTGGATAAGCAATCACACGAATCCCCTTCTTTTTTAAGGAAGCAAAACAAGGATAATTGGCTGACCCATAAATCAGAATGCTGCGTGGATGACAAACGCGAATCAGTTCGTCCAGCCCCTCCTCAAAACGTTTTCGGTCACATTTTTTTCTTGGACTACCACCAACTGTCCCAATACATACCATACTGTCTTGAGGGATTCCATCCCAACAGTACTTCCACGACTCCTTTGTCCCCCAACGGCAGTTATTGATAACTGGTATTCCGTTCTTCCCCAACCAGTATCCAAATGCCCGCATCCGATAGGTATTATAGATCTTAAGCGGCTCCGGGAAATCCTGATATGTTGAAAAATCGGGTGTGATCGCACCGGCAAAGTGGCGTAATACCTTTAGGACATAATTGCTATTACGCCAGATCCCGCGTGGTCCGTCAAATTTATAATCATCGATGTACCAGCAGACAAAAGCGGGGCGGTAAAACTGTTCATCCTTCCTCCGCTGTGCATTTCTGAATAAATGCTTCGCCTCTTCCCAGGTAATGATCTCTCTCGGGGGGGCCGATGCTGTTGTCGGGCAATTCGGAATATCATTTGTACTGAATGTTGCGCCTTCACACATAAAGGCATTCCAAATATCCCGGCACCCCTTTCTCGAGGTTTGCTTTTTAATCATATTTCTGTCTATCCTTTTGCTGTGCCCGCAGCAAGCCTACCCGAACGGGCGGAAATTATGTCCGGTTTGGTTGACAGAAGTACAGAAATATGCCAGAATATTTGATGCGACTCAGGAATATTTCAACATATTTCTGCGGGAGGCACACAGCAACTCTGCCAAGAGGTTATCTGTGTGCTTTTTGTTTTCAAGGATCTATCGTATTCCTCTCTACATCATTGCTGTCACCTCCTCTAAATAATTTCCAAACTTCCGCAGCAACTGCCGTTCATAGGGATAATAGTCTCCCTCCCAATGGTACTGCTTCCGCCACTTCTGATAATACTCCCATGCATACAGTGCCGCTTCAGCACTGAGCCCAAAGACGCTCTGGATATCCTGACAATCCGGCGGCTGGATCTCATGCACCAGCGGCGGCGGGGCAAGAGCATACTTTGCAAAAAACGCGGCCTCTGCTTCTGCCTCCTCCGGATCCATTCCTTCCGTATGCCCCAGCACAAGGTGCCCGATCTCATGCATGACCGTCTTGTTCTGGCGGGCCTTACTGTCCTCATCATCATAGAAGATACGGTCGCCGTTTCTCCAGTCACTTAAATAAAAGCCGTCCGTACTGGCTGCTTTTGCGGCTGCTTTCTCATAATCGGATAATGCGGAATAGGGAACAACTCTTATCCCCATCTTTTCCGCAAGCACAAATCCGCTGATCGGAATTCGGCGTATGTCATATCTCACAAACAGATCGATCCCTTCCTGTTTGATCTCTTCATACTGCTCGTCCGTCAGCCTGTAACCCTTTCGCATTATTCCTCTCCCATCAGGATACCGATGATTTTCATTTTATCCTCTTTGCTCATGTATGCAGCATTTCTGGCTATTAATCGTACGACTTGCCCGACATCTTCTGCCCCATCCGTAGTTCCGTTCATCAGGTATTCCGACGTGGTCTCCAGGTTCTCCGCGATTCGCGCAAGTACGGCCGTCCGCGGGACTCTGTCCCCCTTGATGTAGTGGGACATGGCGGCTTCCGTAACACCTGCCTTTTCTGCCAGTTTCTTCTGCGTAATGCCTTTGCTCTTCAGCAACTCCGCCAGGCGGTCACCGAACTCTTTTCCCATTTTTGGTACGTCCTCCTTATCGGTTATCTCCGTCTGTACAGAAATATAACTTGATATTATCATTTGCCAGGTCTCTTGTGCATTTTGTGCCTATGCTTTGATTCTTTACACTATATATCCTGTTTTTCTCCTTTTTCAATTATCACTTTTTCACCCATTCCTATTATCGTTCCTGCCCTGTCAGACTGTCAAGGGGTTAACAAACCACGGATTCCGTTTTGGTTTTGTCCGGCAAACGAGCGATAACGGGCTGCTCGCCGCACACCAAATCAGCGCCAAACCTCCACCCGCTCCTTCTTACACTTTTTACTGCAATCTCCCCGCAAATCTGCTATGATAAAGTTACCTAATTAAATGAAAGAGGACATCCTATGCAATATGACGTGATCATCATCGGCGCAGGGCCCGGCGGCATCTTTTCCGCCTATGAACTGACCGAGAAGGCCCCGAAGTTAAAGGTGGCCGTGTTCGAGGCCGGCCATCCGCTGGCAAACCGCCGCTGCCCCATAGACGGGGTCAGGGTCAAAAGCTGCGTGCACTGCACGAGCTGCTCCATTATGAGCGGCTTTGGCGGCGCGGGCGCATTTTCCGACGGCAAGTACAACATCACCAACGACTTTGGCGGCACGCTGTACAAGTACATCGGCAAACAGCGGGCGCTGGAACTGATGCACTACGTGGACAATATCAACCTGTCCTACGGCGGCGAGGGCACAAAGCTCTACTCCACCGCGGGCACAAAATTCAAGACCATCTGCGTGCAGAACAACCTGCACCTGCTGGACGCCTCCGTGCGGCACCTGGGCACGGACATCAACTACGTGGTGCTGGGCAACCTGTACGACCACTTAAAGGACAAGGTGGACTTCTTCTTTGACACGCCGGTGGAAAACGTGGAGGTGACCGACGAAGGTTTTTCCGTTTCCACTGCAAACGCCGCCTACACCGGCCGCCGCTGCATCATCTCCGTGGGCCGCTCCGGCAGCAAATGGATGGAGCAGACCTGCAAGACCCTGTCCATCCCCACGCAGAGCAACCGCGTGGACCTGGGCGTGCGCGTGGAGCTGCCGGCGGAGGTATTTGCCCATCTGACGGACGAGCTGTACGAGAGCAAGATCGTCTACCGCACGCAGAAATATGAGGACCTGGTGCGCACCTTCTGTATGAACCCGAAGGGCGCCGTGGTGGCGGAGAACACCAACGGCATCGTGACCGTTAACGGCCACAGCTACGAGGACCCGGCCAAACAGACCGGCAACACCAATTTTGCCCTGCTGGTGGCCAAGCACTTTTCCGAGCCGTTCAAGGATTCCAACGGCTACGGCGAGAGCATCGCCCGGCTGTCCAACATGCTGGGCGGCGGCGTGCTGGTGCAGCGCTTCGGCGACCTGATCCGCGGCCAGCGCTCCACGCCCTCGCGCATTGCGGAGTCCTTTACCGTTCCCACCCTGAGCGCCAGCCCCGGAGATCTGAGCCTGGTGCTGCCCAAGCGCATTTTGGACGGCATCATAGAGATGATCTACGCGCTGGACAAGATCGCGCCCGGCACGGCGGCGGACGATACGCTGCTGTACGGCGTGGAAGTGAAATTCTACAACATGGAAGTAGCCGTGGACGAGCGCCTGCAGACCTGCTACCCCGGCCTGTACGTGATCGGCGACGGTTCCGGCATCACCCACTCGCTGTCCCACGCGTCCGCCAGCGGCGTGCACGTGGCGCGGGATATCGTGGATACGCTGGCGCTTTGAGAAGACGCCCCAAAAAGGAGTTTCATCATGCAGAACGATCATACCGAAAAGAAATACGTGCTGGCCTTAGACCAGGGGACCACCAGTTCCCGCTGCATCCTGTTTGATCACGAAGGCCGCATGGCCAGCGTGGTCCAGAAGGAGTTTACGCAGATCTACCCCCAGCCGGGCTGGGTGGAGCACGACGCCATGGAGATCTGGAGTTCCCAGCTGGGCGTGATGATGGAGGCCGTCACCCGCATCGGCGCAAGGGATACGGAGGTCGCGGCGATCGGCATCACCAACCAGCGCGAGACCACGGTGGTGTGGGATAAGAACACCGGCCGGCCGGTGTACAACGCCATCGTGTGGCAGTGCCGCCGCACCGCGCCGATGATCGAGAAGCTGGTGGCGGACGGCCTGGCGGACCACGTGAAAAAGACCACCGGCCTGGTGCCGGACC